>JALFMW010000049.1 GCA_022782605.1 Clostridium sp.
TAACGCCTATATATTTCTTCTTTAGTTCATCAGCTTTCTTCTTTGCGTGAGTTATGTTGTTAAACGGTATTTGAAATGTTTGTCCTTTCCAATTTTTATATATTACTTGTATCAAAATGCATTCACCATTAAATATATTCCTGTTGTAAGTATTATAGTAAGTATTTCCATTACTATTGTTACCATTATTTTTACTGGTAGATCGGCTTCTGGATAATCTCTTAATACATTGCATATATACAAATACCATAACACTAAAGCTACTAAATTAAATCCTATTAAAAACTCCATATTATACCTCTATTAAAACGGGAAATCTTCACCAAATACTGGTTCTTCATTAGTTCTTTCAAACGGATCAGGAAAATTACTTGCTTGTTTATCAAATTCATTTGTTTCTTTCTTCTTTCCTATCAGTTCTACTCCGTTAACCATATCTGCTACTACTTCTGTACTGTATTTTTCAGTTCCATCATTTGCTTTATATTTTCTTATACTAAGTTTTCCAGTTACTATTACTTTTGTTCCTTTTACTAAATAAGGTGATAAGCTTTCTGCTGATTTGCCCCAAAGCGTTACATTTACCCACATTGTTTCATTTTGTTTAGTTTGACTGTTGTATTCATTAACTCCTACCGAAAACCTTCCTACTGGAGTTCCTTTGCCTGAAGTATATGTTACTTTTATATCAGTTCCTAAATTCCCAGAAATAAAAACTCTATTTGCCATTTCATTGCTCCTTTATTCTTTATTATTAGCTTTTTCCTTTTCTTTATATTTCTTTCTTGCTATTACAAGTGCTTCTCCCTTTGTTATTATTTTTTTAGTACACGCTTCCTCTAAACTCATTCCACGTCTTATTCTATTGCCTAGTGCTGAATAACTAATGCCATTCTTATCCGCTTCTTTATATACCCATTCCGGATATACGTATTGCCTACCTTTTTTCTTAGGCTTAGTTATTGCTTCTTCTAAGTTCCAACCCCAATACATTCTATTTGCTGCTATATTTTGGTTTACTCCATTCTCTTCCATTGTTTTGATTTCTTCTTCAGTAAATTTTCTTTTTGCTCTTACCGGTTTAGTAATTGCTTTATCTACATCCCATCCTAGTTTTCTTACTCTGCTTAGTAAAGTATCTTTTGATATTCCATTTTCTTCTGCTATTTTATAATCTTCTGGTGTTATATAAAAATAGCGTTTACCTTCCATTCTCTCTTTCATACTCCTCTTTTAAAATATTAACCCATCTATCAAAATCTTCTCTTTTTACGTTAGCTTTTTTTAATTCTTCATTGATGTATTTATCTTTGTTAAAAATTATCTCTTTCATATTTGCCTCCCACTATAAAACATGATAAAGTCATAATCCCTACTAGTCCAAATACAATTCCTGCAATAACCATTTCAATCCCCTCCTTTTTTAAGTGGTATAATTGTTATCTTTAATTATATTATACCACTTAACTTGTTATCTTTCAAGCACTTTTTATATAAATTTATACTAATTTAATTGTTTCTTTTTGATAGCTGAGTATTGTGCGTAAAATTTCAATGTTAGCTCTTTCATCTTTTAATCTATTATTAAAAAATGTTTCTTTAGATGTTGCCATATTCATTTCAAATATCAAATCAGCTAATCTGCTTTTTACAACATCTTTTATCAAAGTTACCTGTATTCCTTCTTGCCTTGCTCTTTCTATTTCAACCTGAATCTTTTTATTATATTCTAATTCTTTTGCATTTCTTTCTTTACTTGAGTTTGCTAGTTGTATTGTTAATTGATCCAAAGTTTTCTTTGACTCCTCTAATGCTTGAATTATTTCTTGTATCTCCATTTTCATTTCCTTCCCATAATTCAAATTTTGACTTTCCTACACAATCAGTACATCTTTCGTAGAAGTGTTTACAGAACCAACATTTTTATTCATATTTGCATCCTCAAAGTTCACAACTATATGGGCAATTTCCAGTTCCTTCTGCTGGTGTTAATGAATCTTCCAAAACTTTATAGAGTGAACATTCTTCATAATTTTTATGGCAATTCACACATCTAACGTCGGCTATATCTTCGATGATGTCATTAAATAATTCTCTATCAATAACGGCATATTTAGTTTTGTTATTGATATCTCTTTCTATCTTTTCTGTAGTATATTTATCTACATATGATATATTGAATGTATTTGTTTTCTTGTCTAATCTCTTTTGAGTTGTTTGATCTAAATTATTATAAGTTTCATCTAAAAATTTTCTTATGAAAGTTATTCCAGTTTTTAAATTTCTTTTAGATGTTGTTGTAAACATTCCAGCTTTTTCAAATACTTCTATCATGTCATCTGGTTTTTGATTGTTTAATTTTATGCCACCTTCTTCAGTTTCTCCATTTATATAAGCTAGTGCTACTTCTAGCATAAGGTAATATCCTTCTTCTTTAGAATTTAAATATTTTCTAGGGAATTTATTCATTAAACCTCCTCCTCTGGTCCATCATAAGGCACTTCACCATCAAACAAAGCTGCTATATAAGGTAATTCTTTCTTTAAGAATGCACAGAAATCTCTGAATTCTTGTAACTTATGATTAGATCTAGAACCAAATATATTTAATAGTGTTTCATAGTTTATATCTATGGTCCTCTTTTGATTATAAGAAGTTGGCAACATTTGTATCATTCTTCTCCAAGCAGTCTTATCTGTTAATCCTGAAGCTATATAAATATCTCTATAATAGTTCATATAGTCTATAGTAGTTTGTAATACGTTTAACCCTATTTCATCTAAATCTTCTATAGAAAACATTGACATGTTTATTTCGTAAGCGTGTAACTTATGCATTGTGCTGCAACTATTAGAAACTGTAGAAACTTTATAACTATCATAGTCTTTCCAAAAATATAAAGGAGCTGTAACATCAGCTTGAATATGGATCATTCTCAAATATTTTCTATGATCTGGGCCTGCTTTTTTTAATCTAAGCATCAGTGAAGCATCATTCTCACCAAGTTTAATAACATCACCATTATCTGCAAAAGCTGTGTCCATTCTATCCCAACTATTCATAGGATTTCTCATCCCTCTTATTGCTCCACGGAATCCCCATACTTCTAAATTTTCTATTTTAATCATTTATAACCCTCCTAAAATATTTTATAATAACATAGCTTTCAATTCATTTTGTATTCTTCTTTTATGAATTGATACTTTCTTTTGAAATGTGTGAAGTTCTTTAGCAATATCTACTTGTCTCATACCTTTTTCTATTCTCTCTAATACAGCTAAATCAAATTCGCTTAAACTATTTTTATATTCAATATAGGTTTTAATAACCATATCGTCTAATTTAATATCTTCGTCTTCATAATAGTTAGTTTCGATAATGTTAACAGTTTCACCTACTTTGTCTTGTGTATCAAAATATGAAAAAGGAAGTGCGTTAGTTTCTCCAAGTTCACCATTTCTTTTATTTCTAGTGCCTAATGCATAGCTTAAATTATTAACTCCTTTAATCATGTATTGTTTGATGATATTAATTGCAAAAACAGAGAATTTAACATTACGAGATTCATCAAATTTATCAATAGCTTTTATTAATCCTAAACATCCTACCTGAATAAGATCTTCCCTTATTTTAGGGTCACAACTACATCTGAAGTATTTGTTATATGTGAAAGGAACTAAACCAATATTGTTATATATCATTTTATCTCTTTTCAATAACCATACATAGAAACATAATTCTAAACTCATAATCGTTTCTCCTTGTTTTTAGTTAAATATGCTAATAATTCACCTATTTTAGCATCTCTCATTTGAAAGTTTTCATTATCTGAATCTATGAATTCTACTTTTCTAAAATAAGTGTATCTTGTATATCCTTCTTCACGTCCGGCATCACTAATAATCCAAATACTATTCTCAGTTTCTCTAGTAGAAGTGTAAACTTTTCCTATAGTTAAAGCTAGCATACCGTTAAAATTATCAATGCATAAATATCTATTCATTTTATTTTATTTCCTCCATTTCAAATTCTA
>JALFMW010000061.1 GCA_022782605.1 Clostridium sp.
TGTAGTAGAAAATGTCAGTCATGGATTCGGAGCTAGAGTTATACTAGAAAATGTATCTTTCAGACTTAAAAAAGGTGAACATATAGCACTAGTTGGTGCAAATGGAGAAGGTAAATCTAGTTTTTTAAATATAATAACAAAAAAACTTATGCCAGATGCAGGAAATATAAAATGGTCTTCAAGAGCAACAGTTGGTTATTTAGATCAGCATTCAGTTCTTGAAAAAGGAAATACAATAAAAGACATCCTTAGAGGTGCTTTTAAAAATATGTTTGAATTAGAGCAAGAAATGCTTGCTATGTATGATAAAATGGGTGAAGCAAATGACGAGGAGATGACTAAACTTCTTGAAGAAACTGCTGAAATCCAAACAATATTAGAAAATAGTGGATTCTATACAATAGATGCAAAAATACAAGAAGTAGCAAATGGTCTAGGTCTTGGAGATATAGGATTAGATAGAGATGTTGATGATTTAAGTGGAGGACAAAGAACAAAAGTACTTTTAACAAAATTACTTTTAGAAAGTCCAACTATATTAATATTAGATGAGCCTACTAACCACTTAGATGAGGAACATATAGTATGGCTTACTAGATACTTACAAGAGTATGAAAACAGCTTTATCTTAGTATCACATGATGTTCCATTTATAAACAACACATGTAATGTAATTTATCATATAGAAAATGCAGAGCTTACTAGATACAAAGGTAACTATGATGAGTTTGTAAGACTTAATGAAATTAAGAAAAGACAAGAAGAAAGTGCTTACGAAAAACAACTTGAAGAAAGAAGAAAACTTGAAGACTTTGTTCAAAGAAATAAAGCAAGAGTTGCTACACGTGGTATGGCAAACTCTAGACAAAAAATACTTGA
Source organism: Clostridium sp. (assembly GCA_022782605.1). Lineage (GTDB taxonomy): Bacteria > Bacillota > Clostridia > Peptostreptococcales > Peptostreptococcaceae > Terrisporobacter. The sequence goes on from JALFMW010000061.1 coordinate 880, forward strand.
TAAAATGGAAATTTTAGAAAGACCAAAGGAAAAAATAAAACCAACATTTGATTTTAGGAATGCTAGAGCAGCATCTAGATTCATATTCCAAACTGAAGATTTAGTTCTTGGCTACAATGATCCTTTAACTAAACCATTAAACTTCCAATTAGAAAGAGGACAAAAAATAGCTCTTAAAGGAATGAATGGTATAGGTAAATCAACTTTACTTAGAACTTTACTTGGAATACAAAAACCATTTGGTGGTTCTGTACAATTAGGAGATTATTTAGAAATAGGATATTTCGAGCAAGAATCTTCTAAAGATAACTACAATACTGCTTTAGATGATGTAAGGGCAGAATATCCGGTTTTAACAAACTATGAAGTAAGACAAGCTTTAGCTAAATGTGTTCTTTCAAATGAACATATAACTTCTCAAGTTAGAGTTCTTAGTGGGGGAGAAGCAGCTAAAGTTAGACTTTGTAAATTAATGCTAAAAGATATAAACTTCTTAGTTCTTGACGAGCCTACTAACCACTTAGATGTAGAAGCTAAGGATGAGTTAAAGAAAGCTATAAAAGAGTTCAAAGGAACTGTTTTATTAGTTTGCCATGAGCCAGAATTCTACAATGATATAGTAGATGATGTTTGGAATATAGAAGATTTCACTACTAAAATAGTATAAAATTAAGTTTTAAAATATAAGCAACGATATATTTATTAATATATGGTTGCTTAAAAAATATATAGGGAAATGGGAGTATAAATTTTATTTTAAGGGGATTATAAATGAAAAGATTATTAAATATCTTTATTTCATTTTCATTGGCTATTTTTATAATCAGTAGCTCAGTTATACTAGGTTTAAAATGCAAAAGCTTATATTACTATGATGTGAAAAATTTAAATATAAGTTCAATGAGTGGATTTTCTGAAAATGAAATAAAGTTAAATTATGATTATCTAATAGATTATAATTTAAATAAAAATGTGGGAGAATTTAATTTACCTACAATTAAATATTCTGAAGAAGGAAAAATTCATTTTGAAGAGGTAAGAAATATATTTCAAATGATAAAGAAAGTATTTTACATAAGTGGGGCAATTTCAATTTTAGGAATTATAATAAGTATTAAAAATAAAAATATAAAAATTTTAAATACCACATCAATAATGACAATATTATTGCCTATTATAGTATCCATACCGTTAATAATAAATTTTAATTACTTTTTTATAAAGTTTCATGAATTAGTATTTTCTAATGATTATTGGATATTTGACCCAGAAATAGATCCAGTGATTAATATATTGCCACAAAATGTATTTTTTCATATAGGAATTTTGATTTTATTTATAATACTAGGTACTAGTATTTTATTACAAGTAATATACAGATTATTAAATAAAAAGTTAAAATAAATAAAAAATGATACCAAGATATTTAAATTTATTGGTATCATTTTTATTTATAGGAATTTATATAGATTATTAATCGTCTTTTTTAGTTATATTAATAATATCTTTAAATTTCCCAATAATATAATCATAGTTATCTCTTCTGTGAGGAAGAGTGCAATTTGTACAATCCTTTATGCCTTTTTCAGTATATCTAAAATTGCCACCGCATTTATCTTTTAAAGCATAAAGTGGACAATAACAAAATAAACAATTGAAATTGTCAGGGTCATTTGTTTTATGGCAAGGAAAATATTCACATTCTTTATGATTAAAGAATTTATAATTTTGACTCATAAGATAAAACCTCCTGTTTATTAATAATTTAATTATACTAAAGATTAACTTTAATGGTATAATTATAAAAAATTATTATTTACTAAAAACAAAATATATAGCAAATATAATATTTTTTAACATATATATACATTAAGATAAAAGAGGTGTAAAAATGGAAAAACAACAAGAAAGAGCCTTACTTATAGGACTTAATATAACAACAAATGTAAAAAAATTAGATGACATAGATATAAATGAATCAATGGAAGAGCTAAAAGAATTAACTAAAGCTGCTGGTGCAGAAGTTGTTGGAAGTTTAATTCAAAATAGACCAGCTATTGATGCAGCATATTATGTAGGAAAAGGTAAGGTAGAAGAACTTAGAGCTTATTGTGAAGCTACTGAAGCTACTATGGTAATATTTAATGATGAATTATCAGGAGCTCATATAAGAAATTTAGAAGAAGCTGTAGGTAGAAAGGTTATAGATAGAACTACACTTATACTAGATATATTCGCTCAAAGAGCCTTAAGTAAAGAAGGTAAATTACAAGTTGAACTTGCTCAACTTAGATATAGGATGCCTAGACTTTATGGAATGGGTGGAGAAATGAGTAGGACTGGTGCAGGTATAGGAACTAGAGGTCCAGGGGAACAAAAACTAGAAATAGATAAAAGAATTATCTTAAATAAAATAGCAGACATAAGAAAAGAATTAAAAGAAGTATCAAAAAATAGAGAAACTCAAAGAGTTCAAAGAATGAAATCAAATATTCCAATAGTAGCTTTAGTTGGCTATACAAATGCAGGAAAGTCAACTTTATTAAATGAATTAATAAAAACACACAAAGACTATGAAGCAGAAAAAGAAGTTTTTGTAAAAAATATGCTATTCGCAACACTTGATGTTACTTTAAGAAAAGCTACATTACCAAATAAAAGAGATTTTTTAGTTGTTGATACAGTTGGATTTGTAAGCAAACTTCCACATGATTTAGTAAATGCATTTAAAGCTACATTAGAAGAAGTACAATATGCAGATTTAATTCTTCATGTTATAGATGCTACTAATAGTAGTTATGAACTTCAAAAGCAAACAACAGAATCTGTTTTAAAAGATTTAGATGTTGATGACAAGAAAACAATTATAGTATATAACAAGGTTGATAAATTAGAATTAGATATTTATCCAAAAAATCAAAAAGATAAAGTATATATTTCTGCAAAAAAAGGAATAAATATGGATAAATTATTAAAACTAATTGAAGAAGCTTTAATGGAAGATACATATGAAGTAAGTCTTTTACTTCCATATGATAGAGGGGATATATTTAGTAAAATAAAAGACAAGTATAATGTTAATAACTTTAATTATGAAGAAAATGGTATATCTGTTGATGTAAATTTAGATGAAGAAGATTATAATATATATAAGGACTACATTATAAAATAGGTAATAAAATGAATTTGAATTGGAATAATATAGACGAACTTGAAGATTATTTTATTACGTATCTTCTTTATAAAGAGTCTAAGACTGTACCACAAATAAGTAAAATTAGAAATATATCTACCATGGAAGTGAAGGATCAACTTATTAAGGCTAAACTTCAAATAAAATCAATGTCTAAAGATCAAGTAGAAAACTCTAAAGATATTTTGGATAAGTATTTAGAACTTGATAAATCAGAAAGATTTGATTTTATTGATGATTTAAGTCTTGATGATGAAAAGATGTTAAAATTTAAACGAGAGCTTTACAAAAGAATTCGATTGGAAAAAAATGCTGAAGACTTAATAATTCTAATATGGACTACAGGAGAACTTAAAGAAGAAAAGTATTTAGATCTACTACATTTATTGACTAGGCATAGACATTCAGATGTTAGAAGAATTACATATTCAGCAATTAGGAAAATTGGATCGCCTAAAAGTAGAGCTTGTTTAGAAAAAGGCTTATATGATTCTAATCCACAGACTAGACAATATTGTGCAAAAGCTTTGGCGAAAGTTGGCGACAATAATAGTTTGGAAATTTTAAAGAAATTATCCATGCAAAGAAGTCATGAAAAAGAATATGTATTAAGAGCTTATGAAGAAACAATAGAAATTCTAAAAGGTGAAAAAATTCAGTAATAATAGCAACAACATACAACTTAATAATTAATTGTTATCAGAGATTTATCTCCAAAATTTAACAAAGATAATGAAAAAATAATTCAAAGGTTAATAGGAGGGGTTTTAAAATGATAGTAAGACGTTGTGCAGGTGGAGTTGTTTTTTATGCAAATAAAGTTCTTTTAGTAAAAAATGATAGACAAGAATGGACATTGCCAAAGGGAAAAGTTCTAGAAGGTCAATTGGCTGCTGATAGTGCTGTATGTAGAGTAAAGGATGAAACAGGAGTGGATGCTTGTCCTCTAGTAGTTGCAGGAGATACTATGTATGAATTTTTCTCTAGAAGTAGACAACAACAAGTTTGTAATGCAATAGTATGGTATGTTATGGAGGCTGAAAACCAAGATTACATAATAAGAGAAGACTTTTTAGATGGTGGTTTTTATAAAATAAAGGATGCTTTAGATATGTTATCACATAACAAAGAAAAAGCATTAGTAGATGTTTCATATAAAAAATACAAAGAAGAGAAGAAAAATAATGCAGAAATTGCAAAATAAAATATAATATAATTAAATAAGAAAATTCAAGAAAGGGTAATGCCCTTTCTTTTTTATAATTCAATGCAGGAGGAATTAATGAGTAACTATAAAACATTACATAAGTTTGGTGTAGATGAATATATAGTGGAAAAATCAACTTTTATAGGATATGCAAAACCTATAAAAACTGAAGAAGAAGCTATAGAATTTGTTAATGAAATAAAGAAAAAACATAAGGATGCAACTCATAATGTATGGGCATATACTGTAGGAGAAAATATGAACATACAAAGATATAGTGATGATGGTGAGCCACAAGGAACGGCAGGAATACCAACATTAGAAGTAATAAAAAAAGAAGATTTAAGAGATGTGGTAGTTGTTGTTACAAGGTACTTTGGAGGAATAAAACTTGGAGCAGGAGGGCTTGTTCGTGCTTATACAAAGGGGGCAAAAGTAGGTATAGAAGCAGGAATAGTAATCGAAAAAGTTAAATATACTGAAGTAAAAATTAAAATTGAATATACTCAACTTGGAAGAATTCAAAATGAAATAATGAATCTTGGATTTAAAGTTAAAGATACTATTTATTCAGAAGATGTGGAAATAATAGTATATTCAAAAATTGAAGATGTACAGTCTTTAACAGATAGAATGATAGATATAACTAGTGGTACAGCAGATGTATCAATAGGAGAGGAGTACTATTTATCAGAAAAGGATGGTCAATTAATTCTTTAGAGTTAGACATAAAAAGGGGGAATTAGGATAATAAAATAATGTAAAATACATTTTTGGGGGTAACTATGTTAAAAAATATAGGATTGATAATTGTATGTAATTTATTGATGTATTTAATTCTTTTATTAATTTGGAAGTTTGTTAAAATAAAGAATAAAAGACAATCTAATTATAAGCATAAAAACGACCAAGTAAATGTATTAAATGATAAAGTTAATGAATTAGAGAAAAAAATATTTATACAAGATATATTAAATCATGCAAGTTTAGAAAATGAAATTAATGAAAAAATATACTATGCCAATAAAATCATAGAAACATATAAAGATGAAGCAATTGGTTATTACTATAGAGGAAATTTATATGTTAAATTTGAAAAATATGATGAAGCTATAAAAGATTTTGAAAAAACACTAGAAATTGATGAAAACTTTAAAGAGGCTTATAGAGGCAAAGGATTATGTTTGGCAAGAAAAGGATACTATTACGAAGCTTTGCAAAACTATAAAAAAGCAATTGAAATTGATAAAAATTATGAAGTGGTCTACTATAATATGGGAGTATGTTATTCAAGATTAAAAAAATATACAAAGGCTATAAATGCTTACACTAAGGCTTTAAATTTAGATAAAAATGATGTTAGTGCATATTATAATCGAGGTAGAAATTACACTAGAATGACAAACTATGAAAAGGCTATAGAAGATTTTACAAAGGCTATAGAACTGGAAAAATTTGATGAAAGAATTTACTATAATAGAGGAATAGCTTATTCCTTATTGGAAAAGCATGAAGAAGCTCTAAAAGATTATAAAAAAGCTATTGATTTAAACCCAGATTTTGAAGATGTATACTATTATGCAGGTTTCTCTTATTATTTACTAGAAGAGTACTCTGAAGCGATAGAATATTTTTCTATTGCAATAGAAATAAATATGGAATATGAACAAGCCTATTATGGTAGAGCCCTTGCATATATGAAAATGGATGATTACAAAGAAGCATTAATAGATTTAAATGAAGTTATATATTTGAATGAAAAAAATGCTAAAGCATATTATAAACGAGGTTTGACATTGGATAATCTAGAAAGATACGAAGAAGCAATCGAGAACTTCACAAAAGCAATTGACTTAGATTATAAAGATGAAAATATTTATTATAATAGAGGTACTTCCAGATCTTTAATTAGGGATTTAGAAGGTGCAAAAAATGATTTAACAACTGCCTTGGAATATAATAAAGATGAATTTAGAATATATGATGTTAGAGGTATGGTTAATTTGGAGCTTAAAGAATATGAAGAGGCAATAGAAGATTTCACAAATTCTTTAAACTTACTTCAAAGCTCCATTTCTTACTACTATAGAGGGTTAGCTTATTATGAGTTAAAAGATTTTGATAATGCAATAAAAGATTTTACAAAATCAATAGAGCTAGATCCAGATGATTTAAAAGTCTATCAAAATAGAGGAGATGCTTATTGTAATCTTGGAAATTATGATGAGGCAATAAAGGATTTTGCAGTAGTATCTGAATTAGAGAAAAATTTAAAGTAAAATTTTAAGGTACTAAATTTAATAAACTTAGTACCTTTTTAGATGGAATTTATTTATTTTTATTATTGTATAATCCTTTTTTTATTTCTAATAATCCTATAAAAAACAAAAACATTCCAAAACATTTTCTTAATACTGCTGAATTTAGATATTCAGCAAGTAATGAACCTCCCATGGCTGATACTATACCTAAAATTGCTATGGGTAAAACCAATGAGAATTCAACATTTTTATTTTTTATATGAATAAATAATGCAGCAATTGTCATGGGAATAGAAGATAATAAGTTAATACTTTGAGCTAATTTAGGGTCGATATTTGCAAATAAAACAAGAGCAGGTATTAATATGGTTCCTCCACCCATACCCATTCCACCAATTATTCCGGCAAAAAATCCAATTATAGCAACAAGCATTAAAATACCATCCTAAATGCAGCTATTATCATCACTATTCCAAATCCAATTCTTAAAAATTTCCCATTAACTTTGCTTAGAAGCTTAGCACCAATAACTCCACCTATGATACTACCGATTGCAGCTTGTATAGTTAAGTTAATATCAAAGGTCCCTTTTGATATGTAAACCAGCGAACTTGTAGTGGACAAAAATATAATTATAGCAAGGGCAGTAGCATGGGATTTATGTTCTTCAACTTTTAATATGTTATTTAGTATGGGAACTAATAAAGTTCCACCTCCAGAACCAAAAACACCATTAATAAAACCTGTAAAAATACCGATTAAGCTATTTTTAAAATTAAAAGGAGAGGTCTGTTTTTTCATAAAATTCACCTACTTTGATTTAGTTTTTACCAAAATATAAATTTTATTTAATAAAATATAAATAATCTTAAAAGATTATTTAATATAATGTATACAAAATAAAATAAAGATATATGCTATAATAAACTTAAAAAGTTTAGCGAAAGGGGCAGAATTATGGAAAGAACTGAAAAAATTGAAAAAACTGTTGAATGGTTAAGAGAAAAGGTTAAGGAAGCTAATTGCAAAGGATTGGTAGTTGGTGTTTCTGGAGGAATAGATTCAGCAGTAGTTGCAAATCTTATAAAAAGAGCGTGTCCAAATAACTCTATAGGTGTAATAATGAGTATAAATAGTAACCCAAAAGATAGAGAAGATGCACTTAAAGTAATAAATGGGTGTGGGATTGATTATATAGATTTAGATTTAACAGAGCCACAATTGATGATAAGAGATGCAGCATTAAATGCATTAAAAGAAAAGAATTTATTTAACAAAGATGGTGAAAGAGCAGCAGATTCAAATTTAAGAGCAAGAGTAAGAATGTGTACTTTATATACTGTTGCAAATGATTTAGGGTATTTAGTTGTGGGAACTGATAATGCAGCAGAAGTTCATACTGGTTATTTCACTAAGTATGGAGATGGAGGAGTAGATTTAATTCCACTTGCAAACTTAACAAAAGCAGAAGTTTATGAATGGGCAAAAGAACTTGGAGTACATGAAGATGTAATAAATAAAGCTCCATCAGCAGGTCTTTGGGAAGGTCAAACTGATGAAAATGAAATGGGAACAACTTATGATATGATAGACAAAGTTGTTTTAGGAAAAAGAGATGAAGTTCCTCAAAAAGATTTAGAGATTATTGATAGACTACATAGAATAAGTGAGCATAAGAGACAAACTGCTCCTGCACCGCCAGTATTTAAATAGATTTTTTATGAAAAATATCAATCAATAAGTAGACACGTTTACTAATTTGATTTTTTATGTTAAAATTTACGGTGTTAATAAGATACAATTTTAGTGTGAAAACACATAACAAATAAGGAGTGGAACTATGGGTCGTATAGGTAACATTATCAATAGAAAAGGTAAACAAGATGCTAAAAGAGCATCAGTATTCACTAAGCATGCAAGAGCTATAACTGTTGCAGCTAAAGAAGGTGGAGCAGATCCAGAATACAATGCAGCTTTAAAAACAGCTATAGATAAAGCTAAAGCTGATAATATGCCAAATGATAACATAAACAGAGCAATAGCTAAGGGAGCTGGAGCTGGAGCTGGAGAAGATTACTTCTCAAATACTTATGAAGGATATGGACCAGGTGGAGTTGCTGTTATAGTTGAAACATTAACTGATAACAAAAACAGAACTGCTGGTAACGTAAGATACTACTTTGATAAAAACGGTGGTAACTTAGGAACTACAGGATGTGTTGGTTTTATGTTCGATAGAAAAGGACAAATATTAATAGCTGCTGAAAATGCAAGTGAAGAGCAATTAATGGATGATGCTTTAGAAGCAGGAGCAGACGATATAATAACAGAAGAAGATGGATTCGAAGTTGTAACAACTCCAGAAGATTTCAATGCTGTTAAAGATGCATTATTAGAAAAAGGATATGAATTTGTATCTGCAGATGTAAAATTAGTGCCTCAAACAACTACAGTATTATCTGATGAAGCTCAAATAAAAGCTATGGAAAAATTAATAGATTTACTTGAAGATGATGATGATGTACAAAATGTATTCCATAACTGGGAAATAGCAGAGTAGTTTTTGGGATTAAGTCATATCAATGATTACATGTTTTTTAAATTAGAAAATAATTTAAAAAATTATGATTGTTATGACAAACATCGGATATTTCGTATAAAAATATAATGAAATACGTTTAGAGTGTTAAGGAAAATAAAAACACCTCTAATTATGATGTATAGAGAAATCTATATTGATTAATTGGAGGTGTTTTTTTGCTTATAGATGATATTTATAAAGAGTATATCTATGAAATTAGAGTAAGGAATTATACAGAAAGAACAATTAAGGGATATAAAAATAATCTCAATAAATTTTTTACTTATTGTAAGAATGAATATTCATTACTAGAAATTGAAGAAATAACACATATTCATATTAAACAATATTTAAATCAACTCAAATCTAAAGGTTTAAGTGAGAGTTATATAAATACAATTCTTAAGAATATTAGAAGTTTTTATGCTTATTGTTACAAAGAAGAATACTGTTTAAATATTGCAAAGAAAGTTGAATTTCTAAAAGAAAAAACTGTATTGATAAATACTTTTACAGATTCAGAAGTTAGAAAGATGCTAGATGCATATAGAATGGATACTTATATGAATGCTCGTAATAAATGCATCATTTCTATATTGTTAGATACTGGAATCAGAAATTCTGAGTTATGTAATATAAAAAATATTGATGTAAAAGAAACGGTTATATATATCTTTGGAAAGGGAAGAAAGGAACGTATAGTGCCTATAAGCCCATATCTAAAGAAAATAATGATTAGGTATGAAAGAATGAGGGATAACTACCTTAAAGATAATTCATTACATTATGATAATTACTTTTTAAGTTATAGGTGTAAACCATTAACCGTAGAGGCTATAGAAAGAGTTCTAAAGATAGCAGGACAAAGAGCTAGAGTTAGGGAGTGTATAAGGTGTTCACCTCATACATGTAGGCATTATTTTGCACAGACACAATTGAGAAATGGACTAGATATTTATAGCTTATCAAGAATTTTAGGACATGAAACAGTTGAGATAACTAAAAGGTATTTACAAAGCCTTAAAGATGAACAAATTGCAGAAATAAGTATTGGAACAAGTCCATTAATGAATTTAAGTAAATAAAAAAGAGGTGCTGGTAACACCTCTTTACACAAGAACTCAAATTAAAAATTCGCTAAAAAATCTAATAAGAAAATCTTGTATAAAGATTATATCATTTTTGATATAGTTGGACAAGTAGTTGTTAAATGCAAAAGAGCAACTATAAATATATCATAAGGTGAGTTGAGCCAATGCTATAAAATCAACAGTTACAAGGAGGATTATTTTCTGCTTTACACCGTTTGTACTTGTAATGCTAGGTGATGTCTACCATGAAAGGACTGGAGGAAATTTCAAGTATTTTATAGTGATATAAAATAGTAGTATTCTTTATCTCAATGGAGTTGTTGAGGGCTTGTACCAATGTAAAAAGAATATCCTTATGATTAAGGTAAGCTAAAGCAGAGTTATACGGGATACTCAGATGAAAAAGAGCATAGTATAACGGCTTATATCTATCAATCATTAACTATTTTTAGTTTTTGGTTGCATAGGTATAACTGTTTCCAAAAGCCTAGAATTCCCTAAGCATAGCATTTATAATTAGTAAATTACAACATAAATGATAAAAAAATAAAACTTTTGGAAATAGTTGATATACTTTAAGAATAAGGAATATCTTACTATATTTGATAAATAAGTGAATAGAAATACATAAACAGTAGTGAAATAACTTTATGTGCTATAATAATGGTAAACTAGATAAATAAGGGGGAAATAATGGAGAATAACAATGAACTAAAGTTAAATAGTACAAGATGTGTTTGCCCTATATGTAATTGCTTTTCTTTATTTACATGGAGGGATGTAACTGTTTGTACAAGCGATAATAATATATATACATTTAGTGGTGGATATGTAACAAAAGATAAAGTAAGTATATGTACTTGCCATGGTTGTAATTCATATTTATTATGGATGAATGATGAGATAATTTATCCAACTGTATCATTAGCACCTTCGCCTAATAAGGAAATGCCTGAAAACGTAAAAAAAATATATGAAGAGGCTAGGAAAGTATATCCTTATTCTAAAAAATCATCTTCAGCACTATTAAGATTAGCATTACAACTATTATGTAAAGAACTTGGTAAAAGTGGAAAAAATATAAATGATGATATAAAATCTTTAGTTAAAGATGGTCTATCACCAATGATTCAAAGGTCTTTAGATATAATTAGAGTTACAGGAAATGAGGCAGTACATCCAGGTACTATAGATTTTACAGATGAAGAGAATGACATAGCTTTTTCTTTATTTAAAATAATGAATCTTATAGTTGAAAAAATGATAGTTGAACCAAAAGAAATAAAAGAAATTTATAATCAATTACCAGAAGATAAAAGGAAAGCTATTGAAAATAGAGATAAACAGATTAATTATTAAAATATAAAATTATTTTAAAGTAAAAAGATAGGTCACGTACCTATCTTTTTTATTGTCTAAATAAATTTTTAATTTTATTTTACATTATTAAAATCTTCTACGTTATGTAGAAGTAAGAGATAGAAAATAGATATATAAGTTATAAATAAGGAGATTAAGATAAAATGAAAGATTTGAAAGATATACTAAATGAAGAAATTAGTAAGACAGAAGTATATAAATTACTATTAGGAGAAAAGCCATTAACAAGTGGTAATAAGGTAGCACAAGAAAAAAGATTAAGAAGTAAATGTAATTATCATACTGTAGGAAAAGGAAGAGGGACTAAATATGTAGTTACTGAAATATTTGAATCCGATAGACATATACAAGATGGTCGAGTGAATAATAAAGGTGGAAATAATAGCAAAACTGTACATCTACTAGAAAATATAATTATATATACTTTAGTAGACCAACAATTAGAAAATGGTAAAGAATTAGAGTATACAGAATTATTATTATCTAAAAATAATGCACTGGTTACTATGAATATGGTAAATGCCGAATATATGAAAAGGTATTATAAAGACTATGAAGGATTAGAAAATATTATAAACGACTATCTAGTAGAGAGATATTTTATGCTTAATCATAGTAAGATACAACAAAGATTACAAAGTGCATTAAATTCACTGAGAAGAAAGTCATTGATAAATTATAGTGAAGTTATTCAAGTAAAAATAGTTGAAGGTGGTGAATATGAATATAGAAAAGCTACTAAAAACGAACTATTAGCTATATTAGAAATTGAAAATAAAATTATGCATCAGATGTTAGGAAATCAATATTCTGAAATTAAAGTTCATAAAGGGCTAATATATGCGAAAAATTTATATGAAAAATTTTATAGTAATTGTATTAAGGAATTATATAATCAAGGATATGACTATATTCAAAGCTATTGTAATGCATATGAGATTTCTACAACTTCAAATTTATTACTAAGTACTATAGAAGTAGATAATTTAGAAGATGATGTAAAAAGAGTGAAAGAAGACTTAAAAAGAATGTGTAATAATAACATGATAAAAGATTTAGAGAAAATAAGAAAGAAGTTAGAAGATAGTGCAAATAATATTATATTTGGATATAAATCTAAACCAGACACAAATCATATAGATGAATATATAAAAAGTATAAAAATGTTTACAGAGAGGATATTTTAATTAGTCCTAAGTTTAAATAGTAGATATTAATAATATTATATATATACTATTTAAATCGAGGACTGATTAAAGATACATGATAAATCATGTAAATTTAAATATAAATGTAAAAAAACTAGAGCGATAGCGATAATAAAGTGAGGGGTGCAAAAGCACCACCTCACATAATAATCACTACGTTCTTATATAGATTCAAAGGAGAGTATTATGGACAGGTTAGAAAATAAAATAAAAGAAATATCAAAATTAATTAAAGAAGATAATATAGAAAATAATGAATATATAGAAGAAGTTTTAAATAAATTATCATCAAATTATTTTGAAGATGATGTAGAAGAACTACTAGATAAATATGATTTAAGAAATTATATATTTGAAAATCAAATAGAATATAGAGTGGAAAAACTTAGATTACCGGTTAAAAGAAGTTTGATGAGAAATAAATTATTTGATTATAAAGTGTTTATTATATTAAAATCATTAGCTAATAATAAACAGAATAATATTGTGACTAAGCCTATGTTATCACTTAATAAAGATAAAATTTTAGGTAAGTACAATATATCAGAGAATGATTTTATAAAAGGATTCAGAAATTTAATATCGCTAGGGATTTTAAAAGAAGAAGATACATATTATAAAATTCAATTGGAAAAGAATGAGGGATATTACTTATTATTGGATAGAGATATTTGTATTAAGTTATCTAAAGAAAGTAATAGGCTTATTAAAACTTATTTATTTATGAGAGATTTTTTAAGAGGGAAAAATGACGTCTGGAATAATGCTAAAGGAATAGTAAACTATGGAATAATCAATTATGGTACAGGATATAAAGATACAAAAACTTTAAAAGTTGTTATTTATAGATTAATTGAGTTAGATTTAATAGGAAGAAAAGCATTAAGAAGTGAGTATAAGATTATATATGAATATGAAATATTTAGGTCAACATTAACAGATTATTTACCACAATAGACACAAGGAGATAAGCATTGGTAGAAGAATATACACAAGTGTTGTGACAAAATTGAATATACAAGTTTATCTAAGAATTCATTTTGGGATGGAGAATTGTATAATGGTAACATAAAATCTATACTTAAGTTTAGATTTGGAAAGTAGTAATTATATACTTTCAAGATACTTATATATATATATAAGATTTATATTTTCTTTTGAACTCAAGTATCTAATTAATTAAATGAAGAAGGTGGTGTAGTTTTAATAGCTACATCATTTTTTTATATATTCTTATATTGAATATATAGGATTATAAATACTTATATGAAGTAATAGAATAGATTTTAAAGAGTATTAAATAAGTAGTAAACTAAAGGAAATTAATTATATAAATATTATTTAAAAATAAAAGTAGTTAGGGTTAAAGTGCAAATAATCCCCCCTATATTTTTATATGAAAATATATAAAGGTTTAGCGAGTTCGACTGAGCGTTAGTATAAAAAATAAAAAAAAATTCAAAAAAACTTTTAAGGAGTGGTCAAAATAGAAATTAAATATAATAGTGTTAAGCAAGGTAAAGAAGAAGAGTTACAAAGTGTATTTTTAGCAATAGGTACACAAAGATTAGAAGAAAGTGATTTTGTTGGGTTAGTTCCAGATACAAAAGAACATGAAAAAGTTATAAATTATCTACTAGATGTAATTATAAACCCTTTGGATAGTGATATTATGAGCATTGCATTTTTAGCAAATTATTTAGTTGAGTATAAAGAATTAAATTCAATGATAGACGATAATAAGCATGATGTAAAAACTTATCTACAATTAATCAAAGTGAGAAATGAAACTGCATCAAGATGCGAAAAAATAATAAAAGAATTTTGTT
>JALFMW010000143.1 GCA_022782605.1 Clostridium sp.
TTTCATCATTAAAATACCAAGAATAACAATTAGAATACCAACATATTTATAAATTTTTTCGTTAAATAAACTGTTTATTCTAGAAGAAAAATAAGCAAAAGTTAACATGATAGGAAGAGTACCAAGTGAAAAAACAAACATGGAGGATGCACCCATTATAAAACTACCACTTGATAAAGCATAAAGTTGCATAGTTTGAAGTGGACCACATGGCAAGAAGCCGCTTAAATATCCGATAATAAATGGATTCTTATGATTATTTACACAAGTACTTTTTTTGAAAATAATTGGAATATGAATATTGTTGAAAATTTTTATACCAATCATATGAAGTCCTGAAATTATCATAAATACTCCTGCAACAATTTTAATTAGATTTTGTATTTGAACAGTTGTGGAGAAAATAGAACCTAGAGCACCTACAATACCGCCTATAATAGTATAAGAAATTATACGTCCACTATTGTATTTAATTGCAGTCATAAAGGATGACTTCTTACACAGATTATTTTCTTTTTTATTTATTGTTTGAGTAAGTAAAATTCCACCACACATGCCAACACAGTGGAATGAAGTGAAAAAACCTAAAATAAACAACATAACAAAAGAAGTTTCAAAATTTGAAAAAGAAGTTTGCCTACCTGTTAAAGGATTATTTCCTAGGAAAAACATAGAAATTACAATTATACTTAAGCAGAGTACTTTTATCATTAAATTATTACTAGAAGAAAATCCACAATTTTTAATGGCATTTTTTATTTTGTTGTCATCACAAAATTCATCATCATATGTAACGATAACCATAGAATTTTCATGATCGGCACTTACATTTGTTATACCTTTAAGTTCATTAATTTCATGCTCAACAGATACTTCACATGAATGACATTTCATACCGTAAACATCAAAAAATTTAGTTATTTTGCTCATATATTACCTCAATATTTATTAAGTTTATATTATGTATATTATATTCTAAAAATATGAAAAAATAATGAAGAAAAAATATTTTAATATAAAAATTTATAAAAAATATATATTTTTATGATATGGTAATTTTATAGATAAATTGTAGGAGGAATTATGTTTAATATATTATTAGTGGATGATGAAATAAAAATAACTGAAGTTATAAAAGCTTATTTAGATAAAGAAGGTTACAATACTTTTATTGCACATGATGGTCAAAAAGCTTTAGAATTATTTACTCAAGAAGAATTTGATTTAGTCATTCTTGATAGAATGTTACCAGACATAAGTGGTGAGGAAATTTGTAAAAGAATTAGAGAGACATCTTTAGTACATATAATAATGTTAACAGCTAAAACAGAAGATGATGATAAAATAGATGGATTTAATTTAGGGTGCGATGATTATGTTTGCAAACCTTTCAATGTAAAGGAATTAGTACTAAGAATAAAAGCTGTCTTTAGAAAAATTGAAAAGGAAGAAATTATAAAGGTTGGAGATGAGATAGAAGTAAACACTTTATCTCATGAGGTGAAAATTAGAGGTACAGAAGTTAGTCTTACAAATACAGAATATAAAATATTATTATTACTTGTAAATAATCAAAAGAAGATTTTTACTAGAGAAGAATTATTGGAACTGGTTACAGAGGATCATTATGAAAAATTTGATAGAATTATAGATGTACATATTAAAAATTTACGACAAAAGATAGAAGAAGACACCAAAAAACCAAAAATAATACAAACTGTATATGGAGTAGGATACAAATTTGGACTTTAATAAGAAGAAATTAAATCTTAACAAAAAGCTAATATTTTATTTAGCTATAGTTATGATATCTGTAATAGTTATAATGTCTTTAAGTATTAATTTATCAGTAAAAAATAAAATATTATATTATTCACAGAGTATATCAAATCTATCATCAGAAGAATTAATTAAATATAGAGATTTGATATTAAAAGATATGAAAAATTTAATTATAGGGATATCTTTACTGATGATTATTGTTGTAATAGCGGTATCAGTTTTTTTATCTCAGAAAATTTCAAAACCCATAATAGTTGTTTCTAAAATGACTGATTTTATAAAAATGGGAGGATATGACCAAAAACTAGAATATGAAAGTTCTATTGTAGAAATAGATAATCTAATAAACTCAATTAATGAGCTTTCAAGGGAATTATATAAAATGGAGAATATGAGAAAAAATCTTACTTCGGATATTTCTCATGAACTTAGAACACCTTTGACAAGTATACAAACTCATTTAGAGGCTATGATAGATGGAATATGGGAGCCATCAAAAGAAAGGTTAAATAGTGTAAATGAAGAAGTAATAAGACTTAGCCATCTAGTAAATCAATTAAAAAATCTAGCTAAGTTTGATAGTTATGAGGATAAGTTAAATTTAAAAAATGAAAATTTAACTCAACTTATAAAAAATATTATTTATAATAATGAAAGTTACGCATTGGATAAAAATATAAGAATCAAATATGAATTAGAAGATGTAAATGCAAATATTGATAAGGAAAAAATTTCACAAGTTATTATTAATTTAATTTCTAATGCAATTAGATATACTAATTTGAATGGAGAAATTTTAATTAAATTATATAAGAAAAGTGATTTTATTAAAATTATTGTGAAAGATAATGGAATAGGAATTCCAGAGGAAAGTTTAGATTATATTTTTGAAAGATTTTATAGAGTAGATAAGTCAAGATGTAGAAATACAGGTGGTACAGGTGTTGGTCTTACCATATGTAAATCAATTGTTGACTTGCATAAGGGTAAAATCGAAGTAAAGAGTAAATTAAATGAGGGAAGTGAATTTATAATTACACTTCCAAATTAAAATTTTATCTTCATAAAATCTTCATAAAGTTGTTGTAATTTAATATTGTAAAAATAAAAAATAACTTTTGAAAGGAGTAAAATCATGGATACAAAAATGAATGTTGATGATATAAAAATAGGTGGCATGAGCTGTGCATCTTGTGCAAAAGCAGTAGAAAGAGCTGTCAAAAAATTAGACTCAAGTGTACAAGCAAGTGTTAATATGGCCACAGAAAAACTTAGTATTTCTTACGATAAAGAAAAAGTAAAAAATGAAGATATAGAAAAAGCTATAGAGAAGGCTGGATTTTCTGTAATTAAAGAAGTAGAAAATAAAGAGGTCATAATTCCTATAGGAGGGATGACATGTGCATCTTGTGTAAAGGCAGTGGAAAGAGCCGTTAAAAAATTAGATGGTATTGAAAATGTACAAGTTAATTTGGCAACTGAAAAAGCATTGGTTTCCTATGAAGCAGGAAAAGTAAAATTATATGAAATAAAAAATGCTATAGAAAAAGCGGGATTTAAGGTTTTAGAAATGGAAAAGAAGCAAAGTGTAGATGAGGACAAGTTAAGAAAAGAAAAAGAAATGAAAACTTTGTTTAATAAATTTGTAGTATCAGCTATATTTGCTGTGCCTCTATTTTATATAGCTATGGGTAATATGTTACCAAAACCAATTGGTCCACTACCTTTACCTAAGATAATAGATCCAAATATAAATCCATTAAATTTTGCATTAACTCAATTATTCTTAACTATACCAATAGTTATAGCAGGAAATAAGTTTTTCTCTAAGGGCGTTAAATCTATGATAGCAAAAGCACCTACTATGGATTCTTTAATAACTATAGGTTCAAGTGCAGCACTTATATATAGTTTATATTCATTATATTTAATAACTCAAGGTGATACAATGGCTGTACACCACATGTATTTTGAAAGTGCTGGAGTTATAATTACTTTAGTTTTACTTGGAAAGTATTTTGAATCTCGTGCAAAAGGTAAAACAGGAGAGGCTATAAAAAAATTAATGGGACTTAGCCCAAAAACAGCAATTATAGTAAAAGATGATAAAGAAATTGAAATACCAATAGAAGAAGTAGAAGTTGGAGATATAATAATAGTTAAGCCAGGATCTAAAATTCCAGTAGACGGAACTGTTATAGAAGGTCATACTTCTGTAGATGAATCCATGTTAACAGGTGAAAGTATGCCAGTTGAAAAAAATATTGGTAGTTCAGTTGTGGGAGCTAGTATAAATAAAAATGGCACTATTAAATTTAAAGCAGAAAAAGTAGGTAGTGATACAGCTATTTCTCAAATAATTAAATTAGTAGAAGATGCTCAAGGTTCAAAAGCACCTATTGCAAAACTTGCTGATATTATTGCAGGATATTTTGTTCCAGTAGTAGTTTGTATAGCCATAGTTTCAGGGCTTGCTTGGTTTATATCAGGAAAAGATGTAGTATTTTCACTAACAGTATTTATAGCTGTATTAGTTATAGCTTGTCCATGTGCATTGGGGCTTGCAACACCAACGGCTATAATGGTTGGAACAGGAAAAGGTGCAGAAAATGGTATACTTATAAAAGGTGGAGAAGCATTAGAGATTACTCATAAAATTAATACAATAGTATTTGATAAGACAGGTACCATAACTGAAGGTAAACCAGTTGTTACAGATATAATAACTTCTAATAATATAACTGAAGATGAATTATTAAAAATAGCTGCCAGTGCAGAAAAATCTTCAGAACATCCTCTAGGAGAAGCTATTGTAAGAAATTGTGAAGAAAAGAATTTAGGATTCTATAAAGTTGATAAATTTATGGCTCTACCAGGTCATGGAATAGAAGTAATAATAGATAATAAAGATGTATTACTTGGAAATATAAAGTTAATGAGGGATAAAAATATTCATATAGAGAATTTAGACTTGGAATCTGATAAACTTGCTGGTGAAGGTAAAACACCTATGTATATTGCTATAGATGGAAAAGTAGCTGGTATTATAGCAGTTGCTGATATAGTAAAAGAAAATAGTGCAAGAGCTATCAAAAAGCTTCATGATATGGGCATAGAAGTCGCAATGATTACCGGGGATAATGAAAAAACTGCTAAAGCAATTGCTTGTCAAGTAGGAATAGATAGAGTTTTAGCAGAAGTTTTACCACAAGATAAATCAAGTGAAGTTAAAAAACTTCAAGAAGAAAATAAATTTGTTGCCATGGTTGGTGATGGTATAAATGATGCACCAGCCTTAGCTCAGGCAGATATAGGTATAGCCATAGGTAGTGGTACAGATGTGGCTATGGAATCGGCAGATATTGTTTTAATGAGAAGTGACTTATTAGATGTGCCAACTGCCATAAGACTTAGCAAAGCTACAATGACAAATATAAAAGAAAACTTATTCTGGGCATTTGGATATAATGTAATAGGTATACCAGTTGCTGCAGGTGTACTTTATTTATTTGATGGACCACTTTTAAATCCAGTAATAGCAGCTTTAGCTATGGCATTTAGCTCAACATCAGTTTTATTAAATGCATTAAGACTTAAAAGATTTAAAGTAGAGAAATAATATTATATAATAGGCAGCTCATAAATAGGAGTTGTCTATTTTTGCTTATTAAGAAATTATATTTACTAATCAAAAACATACTATTTATATATGCATAAAATACATATTATAATAAAATTAATTCAAAAAAGATAAGGAGAAAATTTATGAGTATAAGAGCTATACATCACGTTTGTATTCAAACAGAAAATTATAAAGAATCTTTAGATTTTTATAATAAAATTTTAGGTTTTGAAATTATAAAGGAAAGTAAAAATTTTCATAAGAGAGAATATAATACTTGGCTAAAACTGGGTGATTTTATGATAGAATTACAAACACCTAAAAAAGAAGATAGTTTTAATAAGTGGAGCAACTTAAACGCAGGTCCAGTACATATGGGATTTTTAGTTGATAATGTACAAGCAGAGTATGAAAGAATTAGAGATTTAGGATATGAAAACTTCAAAGTTAAAAATGGAAAAGTAGTTTATGAAGTAGAGGGAGAAAGCTTATTTAAAATAAAAGCTCCAGAAGGAACAGAAATAGAAATAAGAGATACTGATATAAAGTAAATATACTATAGTAAAAAAGACACAGGATAAATAATATCATGTGTCAATTTTATTTTATAAATTTATTTATGCATGTTTAAAAGTAGAACAATTAGCTTCAGTATAAACAACTACATTATGTCCATCTACGTTAATACTTTCAGCTGTACAAGCTTGATTTTTATTATAAACACAGCTTTGGACACTACATACTAAAGAATCACAAGGTCCACAAGCATTTGTATTATTAGTTAGATTAGAATAATCTTTCATATCAAGGAAATTCCCACAAGCTGTATGACATGCTTCCTTAGCTTGACCACCTTTTATATTAACTATATTTGAATAACAAACACTAGACTTATTATGAGAACAATTAGTTACATTACAATTAATTTTTGTCATTTGAAAACCTCCTATTCAGAAAAATATCTGTCTAATAAACCTTTAAATGCTCTACCATGTCTAGCTTCATCTTTACACATTTCATGAACAGTATCATGTATAGCATCAAGATTTTGTTTTTTAGCAGCAGTAGCTAATTCTTTTTTACCAGCACAAGCTCCAAATTCTGCTTCAACTCTCATAGATAAGTTTTGTTTTGTACTAGGGTAAACAACTTCACCTAATAATTCTGCAAATTTAGATGCGTGTTCAGCTTCTTCCCAAGCTATTCTTTTATAAGCTTCAGCTACTTCAGGATATCCTTCACGATCAGCTTGTCTACTCATTGCAATATACATTCCAACTTCTGTACATTCACCAAGGAAATTAGCTCTTAGATCTTCTATTATTTGAGCATCGATATCTTTTGCTATTCCTATCCTATGCTCATCAGCCCAAGCCATTTCATCTTTTACTTCTTGGAATTTGTCAGCTCCGACTTTGCAAATTGGGCATAATTCTGGAGGAGCTTCACCTTCATGTATGTATCCACAAACAGTACAAATAAATTTTTTCAATTATTACACTCCTTTACTTATTTATGTAACATTTTTATTATTTTCATAAACTTATAAAGATATTCACTATATAAATTAATAAATATCAATTAGTTTTTTATTTCAACTGATTAATTTGAGCTAAGGTATTTTGTAAATTAAAAATTAAATTTCTGATCATTTCCAGTTTAATAATTGCATATTTTACAACTTTGAAACAAGCTTTTATCA
Source organism: Clostridium sp. (assembly GCA_022782605.1). Classification (GTDB taxonomy): domain Bacteria; phylum Bacillota; class Clostridia; order Peptostreptococcales; family Peptostreptococcaceae; genus Terrisporobacter. The sequence continues at coordinate 7,107 of JALFMW010000143.1, forward strand.
GAAATTATACCCCTATATATTATTATAATCTCATCAAATAATTTAACAACGAGGGAGATTGCAATGAAAAGAAAATTAAATTTTAGAACAGTAGCTTTAGCTTTAGGAATAAGTGGGATTATAGTATGGGGTGTAAGTATACCTTTCACAAAACTACTAGATAAAAATAATATAAAAAATGATGAAAATATATCAATTAGTGCAGATGCAGAAGAAAACAAAAAAGAAGAAGAAAAGATAGTAAATTATGTTGGAACTAATGAAGAGGGTAAAAAATATACTTATGATGCTAAAAAAGTAGCTCAAAAACTAGCTAAATATGATTATTCAAATGATGGTAAAAAAGTAGTATTTTTAACTTTTGA
>JALFMW010000151.1 GCA_022782605.1 Clostridium sp.
TCCATCAGTATTCCATTTTTCTAAAATTATATTAACTATCTTTTCTTCATTTATTAAATTATATTTCTCCAATAAAATTATTAAATCTTTAATTTTTGTTTCTTCAAGTAATTTAATTATTTTAGAATATAATTCATAAGATGTTTCTTCACTTATTTCATATGATTCTATAAAGTCTACCAACTTGTCAACAATTTGATTTTTAGATGAAAAATCAAGTAGCATAGAATCTTTAACTTTCGAAATCATTGATTTTCTCAAATCATCTTCAATATTATCTACACTTTCCAAAATTGATTCATCTATCATATTTTCTATTTTTTCTTTATTATCTTTTATCCATGATGATAAGTAAGGTGTCACATTTTTAATTAAATCAACTATGTATTCACAAGATACTCTTCCAAAATGAATTGGTAAAACTTCAAATATAGTTAATTCTATTTCTTTTGCTGAAGCAAAAACTTCCTTCACTATACTTTCTAATTGTTCCCTACCACAATCAGATTTTATTAATTCATCTAGTTTCTTATAAATAATTAAACTTAATTTTTCAAATTCTTCTTCAGTTAAAATATCATCTATTGTTTTAGATCCTACTGTTTTTTGCAGGTTTTTTAATAGAGATTTTATATCTATTAAAGATAAAGATTTATCAACTATAGCTTTACTTTCTTTTTTACTATCAAGTAATTCATCAATAGAGTTCATTATTTCACAACTAATAATTCTAGTTACCTTTTCTCCACTTTCTTTACTTATTAATTGATTTAAATATATATTGCCATCTTCTTCATACAAATCACTTAATAAGTATTTTAATTCCTCATTTGAGTTGATATTTTTTATTATTTCATTATAAGCATAATCTACTATTGATGATATTTGCTTATCACTTAGTAAGTCATCAATTTTCATATGTTCACATACATTATTTAAGAATTTTGGTAATACTTCATTTAAGCTATCTTTTAAAAATTCTTCTCCCTCTATTAAAGTTTGTGACCATCCAGGTATTTCTTCTAACTTCTTATCTTCAAACACTTCATATAAAGACTTTTGGAAAAATTCTTCACTCATATTTTGTATGGAATTTCTAAAATCTTCTCCCAAAACTTTATCTCTTATTGTTTGAGAATTAATTATATCTCTTTCTACTAAATCACTTATTTCCTCTATAAATTTTTCTTTATTTTTCTTTACTGCTCCTCCTATTTTTAAAGGTGTGTATTCTTTAAAAATCATATTTACTGCATATTTATTAGTAATATAACCTGCTACACCACTGGAAAAAGCCTGTAGTAATAGAAAAAGCCCATTTTCTACTGTAATCATATTTACCACCTATCTGTCTTTTAAATTTTTAATTCCTTTTATACTATTTGCCATAATTCTCTTTTAACATTTTTAATATACTATGGATTTTTTTATCTTTTACAAAATAAGTTATATTTAAACCATCTTTATTACTATCCAATAAATCGTGTGCTTTCAATATTGATAAATGTTGAGATAATCCTGATTGAGTAATATTGCTTAACTTTTTATTTAACTCTCCTACCGTCATTGGTTTTTCAAGTAAATAATATAAAATCAGCAATCTATTTTCATTTGCTAAAACTTTTAATTGTCTAGCAAGCTTTTTTGCTTTTTCTTCCACAATTAAATTTCCTCTCTATTATTTATATTTATTATTATTACCATTATTAAATTTAAGTATATTAGCAACAACTAATATACTTAAATTTAATAATGATGTCAATATTTTACATAAATCTTGTAATAAAAAAACTACAAGATAAAAAATCTTATAGTTTCAACAAATTCAATATTATTTTATAGTTGAAAATATTCCTTTATAGCTTCAACAACACCATCTTCATCATTAGATTTAGCTCTATAATTACATACTTCTTTAAGCTTAGGATGAGCATTTTCCATAGCATAACTGTATTTACAATTTTTCATCATTTCAAAATCATTTAAATAATCGCCAAATGCCATAGTCTCATCATAAGAAATATTATAATTTTCTTGAAGTATTTTTATAGCTTCCCCCTTGTTCACACCTGGATTCATTAAATCAACCCAATTATGACCTGATAAACAAACAAGTAAATTTTCATTATACTTTTCAAGAGCTTTATATGCATTTTTTTCTGCATCTTCCATATCAAAAACTGCTAATTTACATATTTTATCTTTTTCTAATACATTCATTAAATCATCTACTATTTCTAATTTAGCATAATACATTCTTGCATTTTCTAAAAATATTTCATTATCATTTTCTACATATGCAGATTTTACACCACATAATATAGGATAAATATTTTTTATTTTTCTTACATCTTGTAGTACTTTTATTACTTCTTCTTTATTAATTTCATCAACATAAATTGATTTTGCCTTATCATAAACAATAGAACCATTATCACTGATATAAATAAGCTCATCTTTTATCTCTTGAAAGTTATTAATTAAATTAAAATACTGTCTTCCACTAGCAATAGCAAACTTAACATCTTTTTCTTTTAGTTTTTTTACTAAGTCAAATATGTGTGGTGATAAATTTTTATTACTATCTAATAATGTACCATCCATATCTGCTGCAATCAGTTTAACTGCCATATATATTTCTCCCTCTCGTTTTTATTTATAATTATATCATTCTAATAATTTTAATAATTTTTTATTATGTAAAAATCATTTAATCAAACATAAATATTAATTTATCATACTCAT
>JALFMW010000157.1 GCA_022782605.1 Clostridium sp.
CCATTATTATTTGATAAATTCAATAATCTCAAAAAGGTACTGAAGGTAGGGTGTTTATCATCTCTAGCCATAGAATTATCTCAATTATTTGTTGGAAGTAACGTATGTGATATAGATGATGTTATCTATAATACATTGGGAGCTTTAGCAGGTTTTATTTGTTACAAAACTTTTGAAACGATAATAAAGAAGGTCAACTTAAAAAATAAGCTAGATAAAATAAGAGATTTTGAGACAAATAATATACTTAAAAAAACTATAAAAGGAATTTCTATAGTTATTATAGTAAGTTTAGTTTCTTATGTGTATGCTTTTTATAATCAAACTATGTCAGCTCAGTTAAGCGATGAAGAAATGGCTAAAAAGGCTTTTGATTGCAGTGATGAAAATATAATAGACATAAAAGAATTTAATGGTCTTAAATTTTACTTAATAAAAGATGAAGTGGGTCTAGAAATAAGGCAAATAAACAAATATATTTTGGATAGATATATAGATAGTCATATTGGATACTCTTTTATAGAAAATGAAAAGTATGGATATAGACAAGAGTTCATATATAACGGAGAAAATACAAATGTAATGTCGCCTATAGTTTATGGTAAAAATACAAATGCAAGCAAGGTTATTATGACTGTGAGAGATAAAACGATTGAACAAAATTTAAAAAAAGATGATTACTTTATGGTTATATATCCGGAATTTATATCATTTAATGAAGATGAGATAAGAAAAATATATAGCAGTGAAGTTAGTAGTGTTATTGATATTAAGTTTGTAGATGATAAAAACAAAGAAGTTAATACTATAAGTAATTTAGCTGAAATGATAGAATAAATAAATTAGTACACCAGTACAGCAAGTTTATTAACATATAAATAAATAATAAAATCCTATATTTACATCAGTTTTATTAAAATATTATGTACTTGGTGTACTTATATAATGAAAGTATTGATATTAACAGGTTTTAGACAGGTACACCAAAAAAGTTTTTACTGTATTTATGATGCACAAATGGTGTGCTTTTTTAGTTTTCCCTATGTTTTAAATGAGTCTTGAAAATGATACAATCTAATTAACTTCACAATTTTAATATAATGATGTACTATTGGTACAGCATAAATAAGACGGTGTATAATAATTTTAAATAAATAATGTGGAAAAAATCTTCCTTCATGTATACAATTTATACAAAGAAGGGGGATTTTTTTATGGGAATAACACATTTAGAGGAAATAATGAAAAATCATAGACACAATCTGCATAGTCTAGCTGAATTGTCACATGTAGAATTTAAAACAGCAAAATATATTAGAGATTATTTAGATAAATTAGGTGTGGAATATGAAACACTACTAGAAACAGCCACAGTAGGAATAATAAAGGGGAAAAATCCTAAAAAAACTATAGCTTTTAGATCAGATATAGATGCACTTCCAAGTCCAAAGGGAGCTGAACATTTATGTGGCCATGATGGTCATATGAGTATTTTACTTGGTTTAATAGAGTATATTGTTGAAAATAAGGAAAAACTAAATGATAATATCGTATTTATATTCCAACCAGCAGAAGAAGATACTGGGGGAGCTAAGAGATTAGTAGATGCAGGAGTATTAAAAAAATATAATGTAGATGAAATTTATGGTCTTCATATTCATCCAGACTTTCAAGAAGGATATGTGGGATGTAAAGCAGGCTATTTAATGTCTCAAAATGGAGAACTTAATATAGATATAATTGGAAAGGGCGGCCATGGAGCTATTCCTCAAAATGCTGTAGATGCAGTTCTTATAGGTGCTAATTTTATTACTAGCCTTCAAAGTATTATATCTAGAAATATTGACCCAATGGAGGGTGCAGTTCTTACAATTGGGAAAATATCTGGAGGAACTGCAAGAAATATCATAGCTGAAAAAGTAAGATTAGAAGGTACTATGAGATGTTTTAATCCTCATATTTATGAGACAATAATTAATCATATTAAAGAATTTGCTAAAGGATTTGAGATATCATATAATTGTCATGTTAACTTGGAATTTATAGGTGGGTACTTGGCAGTAAATAATGATGAAAAACTTTTTGAAGAATTTGAGAAGGCTATAGGCAAAGAAAAAATAGCCAAAACATCACCTCTTATGATTTCGGAAGACTTTTCTTTCTATCAAAAAGAAGTACCAGGATTATTTTTTATGCTAGGTGCTAGAAATGAAGAAAAAGGATATGTAAATGCTCTTCATAATTTAAACTTCAATTTTAATGAAGATATATTAATTAATGGTTTGAAAATATATGAGACTTTATTGAAATATAAAAAATCTATTGTGTGATATAATATACCCCTTAGTTTTTTGTATAAATTTTAGCATATATGCTAAAACTACAAAAAAGAAGGGGTGTTTTTATGGATAAAAATAAATTAACTAAAGAATTCATTTATAAATGTGAAAAGCAAAGAAAGAAAAATGAAAAGAAATTAAAACCATTGACACAAGATGATATAATGAAATATGAGATAGCTGAGGAACTAGGTCTACTCGATAAAGTTGATGAAAAAGGTTGGGCAGGCCTTACTGCTAAGGAAGCAGGAAGAATTGGTGGAATCCTTACATCTCGAAAAAAACAATTAAAAAAGAAAGCTGAAGAAGAGGAAAATAAGGATGAATCAGTATAGTGATTTTGCCTTTGTCTATGATGAACTTATGAATGAAGTTGATTATGACAACTGGGTTAAATACATTGAGGATATAATAAAAAGTGAAAATGTAGAAGTACAAAATATCTTAGAATTAGCTTGTGGTACAGGAAACTTAACTATACCACTTACTAAGAAAAATTATGATATAGCAGGTATAGATATTTCAGAAGAAATGTTACAAGTTGCTAGAGAAAAAGCAGAAAAAGAAAATATTGAATTAGTACTATTAGAGCAAGATATTACAGAACTTGATTTTGATGTGACTAACTTAGACTGTATTCTTTGTGGATGTGATGGATTTAACTACATAACTTATGACGAAGATTTAGAAGGAGTATTTACTAAATGTCATGAGTTGTTAAAAGAAAATGGAATATTCATATTTGATATAAGTTCTTACTACAAATTATCAACTGTACTTGGAAACAATATGTACGGTGAAAATAGAGAAAATGTTGCATATATGTGGCAAAACTATTTTGATGATTATGAAAACTTAGTAGAAATGGATTTAGCATTCTTCGTAAAAGGAGAAGATGGTAGATTTGATAAGTTTGAAGAAAATCATTTACAAAGAGCTTATAAAAATGAAGAAATAATAGAATTACTAAAAAATGCAGGTTTCGATTATATCAAAACTTATGGAGATTTTAAATTAGAAGCTCCAAAACAAGACAGCGAAAGAGTATTTTTTGTTTGTAAAAAATAATAATATACGGAGGGAAAATAATGAAGGATTACGTTATAAAAGCAACTAGTGGAAATGGACAAGTAAGAGCATACGTTGGTATAACTAAAAACTTAGTTCAAACAGCTAGAGACAATCATAATACAATAAAAGTTGCTACAGCAGCACTTGGAAGAACATTAACAGCTACAACTATGATGGGCTTAATGATGAAAAATGATAATGATGAGTTAAGTGTTATCATAAAAGGTGGAGGACCAATAGGAACTATACTTACAACTGCTGACTCAAAAGGAAATGTTAAAGGTTACGTACAATACCCAGATTTAAATGGAGTTCAAGTAGAAGATTATCCAAATGGAAAATTAAATGTTGCCGGAGCAGTTGGTAAAGAAGGATATGTTAAAGTAATAAAAGATTTAGGACTTAGAGAACCTTATGTTGGTTCTTATCCATTAGTAAGTGGAGAAATAGCAGAAGACTTTACTCACTACTTTGCATTATCTGAGCAAACTCCATCAGTAGTATCACTAGGAGTTCTTACAACAGAAACTACAGTAGAACAAGCTGGAGGGTTAATAGTTCAATTAATGCCAGATGCAACAGAAGAAACTATAGCTACTTTAGAGCAAAATGTTGCTAAATTAAAATCAGTTACAACAATGTTAAGTGAAGGAATGACTCCAGATGATATATTAAATGTAGTATTAGAAGGATTAGATCCAAAAATATTAGATATATGTGATGTTAAATTTGATTGTAACTGTTCAAAAGAAAGAATTAAAAAGGTTTTAATATCATTAGGTAGAGAAACTTTAACTGAAATAATAGAAGAAGATAAACAAGCTGAAATAAGCTGTCACTTCTGCAATAGTGCTTATCATTACACTGAAGAAGAATTAAGAGAAATTTTAGCAGAAATGTAATTTGTAAAAAATAACTCATAAATTTTGCATAATTTTATGCTGATTAATGAGTTATTTTTTTATGGGAATTATTAAGATGAAATAGTTGTAAAAAATGAATTAAATATATAAAAATAATTGTAAAATAGGAAATTACAGAGAGTTGTTAAATAGCATAAAAACTTACTTGCAGGAAAAAATAAACTACATGAGCTTAAAAGAGTTAATAAAACAAATAATATAAAATTTTAACAAAAAAATTAGTAAAATTTACTTGAAAAATGGTTTTCATTGAGTTAAAATAAAATTAGCTTGTGGGACATAAAGTGGACACTGGGGACTTAAAAAGTCCCGGTGGTAGAATTAATTCAAGAGGAGTTAATAATGAAAAACTTATTAAAAATTCAACAAAAATTAATTCCTGAAGTTGTTGAAATTATGACGAAGAGATATTTAGTTTTAAGAGAAATATCTTTAAATGGCCCAATAGGAAGAAGAGCTTTGGCAACTAACTTACAAAATAGTGAGAGAGTGGTAAGAACTGAAACTGAACTTTTAAAACAACAAGGACTTATAGATGTTGACTTAAAAGGAATGACCATAACAGAA
>JALFMW010000026.1 GCA_022782605.1 Clostridium sp.
GTCCCATAGCTATAACTGGTCCATGCCATATTCCCCAAATAACTCCACTTATAATTATAGATTTTTGAATTGAGCATTCTTTCGAAATCTTTTGAAGTAAATATCCTCTCCATCCAAGTTCCTCACCTAAAGTGAATATTATATTTATCACAGGTCCTATTAATATCCCTTGAAGTAGTTGAGCTATAAATATTGTTTTTACATCAATAGTTATACCATTACTTTTTAAACTTTCACTAAATGTAGTTAAATTCAAATCTAAAGTTCTTGGAAAAATTATAAAAAATACTACAGCTCCTAATATTATAAAAATATTAGTCATAAAATACGCTATTAGATAGTATTTTATATTTTTCTTAAATCTAGGTTTTAAATACATATTTTTAAAACCTTCTTTTGTTATTATTCTTGTCAAAATTGAAGATAATGCTGGTATAAGCATTAAAACTGACAATATAATAAGACTTATTACAGATCCATATTTATTGCCACTTAAAGGTATCACAGCTACTAACAACCATGACATAGTAAAAACTATTCCTAAAAATGTATATAATCTTTTTTTATTTATTTTTTCTTCCATAACCTTCAATCCCTTTATATATTAAATAAAATATTATTTATTCAAAATTTTTTAAAATATTATCATATCTAATATCATCCCTTATTATTGCAAATGCTGGATGAGTTTTTATTGATTCTATAAAACTATCTATAATCAAACTTTCATTTCTAGGTACTATATTCCCTATACTCATATTTTCTAAAAACTCTGGTAAATAATCAAACATTGTATTTTTATTTTCATGTAAATCAAATACCTTTTTATTACTTATTAAATCTACACATTTTTGTAAAAATATTATGCAGTTTTCCTTATCACCTTTTGTACCATAAACCATAGATATAGATGCAAAAATATTTAATAAAACTTGAGGATATTCATTCTCTAAATCCAGTATCTCTATAACTTTCACGATTTTTTGAATATATTGATCTTGTTTTTCATTATTATCATAATAACAATACAGTATATCTGTCATTGATTGCAAACTATTCATGAAATTATTAAATATAGATATTTGCAATATTTTTATAGCTTTTTCTTTATCACCCTTAGTAAGATATGCTTTAGATAATATATTTTCAGTAGGCATAGATATTTGATTTACAACTTTTAAATCCTCGATTATATCATCACATTTTCCCATAATTAAATTACAATATGATTTTAATGACAATGCTTCTTTTGCAAGATTTGCATTTTTACAATTTTCTTCAATTCTTTTAAAAACTTCTGTTGCATGGATATAAACTTCCATTATCTTCTCTTCTTCAAACGCCAAATAAGCATGATTACAATATAAAAGTCCTAGATGAAATTGTAAAAAATAACAAGTATAGTACTTCTTCTCATATTGAATACATTTTTCATAAACTATATCAAATTCTTCTGTAGAAAATTCTTTTATTAACTTTGAATAAAGCTCTTTTACTTCATCATCTTTCATAAATGGTTCATATCCTAAAAGCTCATCTATACTTATATCAAAATAACTTGCTATTATCGGTAAAAGTGTTATATCTGGATAGCTTTGATTTAGCTCCCATTTAGATACTGCTGCTTTAGTAACACCTAAATAGTTTGCTAAATTTTCCTGTGTAATTTTTCTTTCTTTTCTTAAATTTGAAAGATTCTTTGAAAAATTTAAAATTTCCATTCAACACACCTCTTTATCTCTTTTCTAACTCAATTATAATAAAAAACCATCAGTTGACACAACGGAAGTATAGTTGATTTTTAACTTAATCCGTCAACTGATGGTATACTATTTTATTAAATTGTAGCTGCTTTTTCTGATATATCTTCCAACATATAAGAAGCTTTATCTTCATTAGTCATTATAACTAATAAATCTCCTGCATAAATCTTCGTATCCCCTTTTGGAAGAATTTCCTTTTCTCCTCTATATATTGATACTACCAAGCAATCATTTGGCCAGTTAATATCTTTTATTTCTTTATTGTCAAGTTCACTATATATTTGAACAACTATTTCTATTAAAGTTTTCTTACCCGCTCTTCCTTCATATTTATTTTTAGCTTTAGATAATATTCTTTCTAATAAACTTTCATAAATTGGTTCAGAATTTAAAATATCTGAAGTTAATTGAGATACTATTACAACAACTGCTAAAGATAGTAGATGATTTAAAGATCCTGTCATTTCTGATATTAACAATATGGCTGTAATAGGAGCCTTTACTATTGATGCAAAATGTCCTGCCATAGCTATAACTACGAAGTTCATTAAATAAATTGATGGTATTCCTAAGTATTTAGTATAAATAAGTCCTACGAAATTTCCTACCAATGCACCAAGAACAAGTAATGGTAAAAATATTCCCCCTGGAGAGCCTGAGCCAAAGCATATAAAAGTAAATAAAAATTTTACTACTATTAATATAAATAAAAATAATAATGTAAATTGTCCATCTTTTAAAGACATTATTAACTCATGTCCGCCACCTAAAACAATAGGAAATATTAATGCTAATATTCCTGTCATTATAAAAGGTATAATACATTTTACTTCAACAGACATATTTAATTTCTTATATAAATCCTGTGTTTTTAAGAGTCCTTTACTAAATATTACTCCACTTGTACCTATTATAATTCCAAGTATTATAAGCCCCCAATAATATTTTAAAGGTAGAGAGTTTAATCTTTCGAAATACAGTGATGGTGTTAAACCAAAAAAGTTTTTAGAAACAAAATCAGCCATTAGAGATGCTATCATTGCTGATACTAACACAAATGGAGAGAAATTTTTATGTGTTTCTTCTAATGAAAACATAACACCTGATATAGGTGCATTAAACGCAGCTGAAAGACCTGCACTAGCACCACTTGTTATCAAATACTTTTTCTCATTATCAAGCTTGTTAGTCTTTTCAGATACCCCCTCACCTACACAAGCTCCCATCTGTACAGAAGGCCCTTCCCTTCCTACTGAAAGACCTGCACCTAAGCAAATTAATCCACCAACAAATTTATAAAATAATACACTGAACCAATTCTGTTTTAAGTTCCTCGTAAGTATTCCTTCTACTTGCGGTATTCCGCTACCACTTATCATCGGTTCTTTTTTAACCATTTTACCAACTATAAATCCAAGGACTATAAGTAATAAGAATATAACTGGTATTAATAAATAATTATTACTAGCTTTTTCATAAAAAGATAAAAATATAGGTGTTAACTTAGATAATATCGCTCTATGTACTACTATTACTAATCCCACAAGTATACCTATAAGCAAAGAATCAACTATTAACCTATATTTCAAATTCCTCAGTCTATTTAACATTATATCTACTTTTTCAATTTTTCTATCCATTGCCTTCCTCCCTTACAGATTAATTTTAGTCATATTTTTTTAAAAATACAAGTTTTAGAAGTGTTTATGGTAATTATAGTTACACTTCTACTACAAGCAAGTACCACTGGACTAGTTGCAAAAAACTTCATGTTTTAGAAGAGTAAATTTTATAAAATAAAAAGACTATCAAAAAAATTGATAGTCTTTTTTAATGGCGGAGAAGGAGGGATTCGAACCCTCGCACCAGTTTAATCCAGCCTAATCCCTTAGCAGGGGATCCTCTTGAGCCACTTGAGTACTTCTCCAAATATTTAATTTATAAATTTATTATATATTACAAAATAACAGCTGTCAATATTTAGTATTCATAAAGTATTTTTTATATTTACAATTAAATTACAACCAGATATAAGTTAATTTATATTTGGTTGTAATTTAAAAATTTCAGATTATAATGTTGGTAAACTATACTCTCCTAAAGTTTCACAAGAATGTGAATCTGAACCAAATACCATTGGTACATGATATTTTTTTATTAAATCATATAAATAGCCACTTATATATTCTTCTCCACAATCTTCTTTATATAAACCAGATATATTATAATCTACTTCATAATTTTTATCCTTTATTAACTTCACTATCTCTTCTAATATTTCATTTTTACTATAATCATATGGGAAAATCTTATTATATTTTCTTACTAGATTAATATGTCCTATTCTCTTTGGTTTATACACTCCTAAATCACTATTTATTGCCTTTTTTAAAGTTTTATAATACAAATCATAAACCTTCTCTAAGCTACCTAATAATTCTACAAGTTCTGCAAAATTTTCTCTACTGTAATCAATACAATAATATTTATCTTCATATTTAACCATATGCACAGATAAAATAGAATCCTCAAAAAACTTGCCGTATTTATTCAGCAAATCTTTAATTTCTTCTTCATAACCTTCTATATAATCAATTTCAACACCAATATTAATTTTAATTACTCCTGCATAAAAGGTCTTTATAATTTTCAATTCATTAATATATTTTTCAAGACTTTCCAAATCCATTGAGCTATCTTTTTCTTTAACAGGATCTTCAAATCCATTTGGAAGAGGAAAATGCTCTGTAAAAGATATTTCTTCTATTCCACTTGCTATGGCTTTTTCTATATACGTTTGAAAACTGTCTTTACTTCCATGAAGACAATATGGTGAATGAACATGTCCGTCTTTCATTTTATAACACTCCTTTTTAGATAAATTTAAAAGCAAAGAAAATATAATTTCCTTTGCTTTTTATTTATATTACATATGTTTTTTAGCTTCTAATAACATATTATTAGCTTGTTGCATATATTCTATGGCTTTTTCTATATATTCTGCTGTTTCTTCTTTCCCCATTTCTTTAGCTTTACTTACCCATTCTCTGAAACCTTCTTCATGTGACTCATTGTGATTTACCCAATGAACTAATAATATATTTAAAGTTTTTTCATCTTTACTTATTTGTTCTTCAACATGAGTATGTCCCCCACAACCACAGTCATGTCCATGTGTATGCATATGCCCTTCACAACAATCATGATTATGACCTTCATGGAATAAAGCTATATTTTTATAAAACATTTCAAACTCCCCCTACTTTATATTAAATTCTTTTTTTATTATTTTAATTGAATCCTTTATTAATAATGATAATGGTTTTCCTTCTATACCTACTACCTGGAAATTTTCTGGCATTATTGGTAATAATATTTTATATGCCTCACTATCACATACAGCCTCACTAATAGATGTTGTAACTTCTCCCATCATTGAGTTTGGCATGACTATAGATATAGGTGCAACTATAATATTAGCCTTTTTTGATGAAACAATTATAGCATTTTCTCCTGTAGCACCTTTATTAGCATGAGCCTTCATCATGGCACTTGTTGCTATAGAATTTGTTCCTAGTGCATATATTTCTATATATGTTGGTAATTCCTCTCTCAAAGCGCTAACAACTTGAGCTCCTATACCGCCACCCATTCCGTCAATTACTGCAATTATCATATTTAATATACCTCAAATTAAATTTTAGTTTTCTTCTAATATTATTTTATGATCCATTAATCTTATTTCTTTTATAAAACCATCTATTATTTTTTGTTCCCCTAATAAATCTGTTAAGTAAACTTTTCCTTCATATGGATCTACTGTAACAACATTCTCCATTACTTTTTCTAATTCATTATTCTTCCCTAATATAAAAGCAGATGATTCACACATAATAAAATCCCCCTTGAAATTATAAATTTAATCAAAAAAAAGATTTCTAAAGGCATTATAATACCATAAGAAACCTTCATGATCTCATTTACAAAATTTTCTATTAAGATAAGTATATACTTATCTTATTTACAAGTCAAACTCTTACATAAGTATTATTTATTTTTTAAAAAGCAGATAAAAAAATATTCTTATCTGCTCTTATTTTCTATTATACATTAATCTAATAATTCTTTTACTGTTGGAAATTGATCTATATTTGTATGTGGTAAGAAGCATGAAGAAACAAATTCATCCATATAAGTAGGATATACACTAAGCTCAACATAAGTCATTTGAGATGCTATTTCTTCTAATTTATGTCTAGCATCTGAACTTATTAAAGTTAAATAAGATCCAACTAATGAACTATTACCTATATATTGGAACTTAGATCTGTCTATATCTGGCAACAATCCTATTAATATAGAGTTTTCTATATCAAGATTATTTCCTATACCTCCAGCTATATAAACCTTATCAATTACTTCAAAATCCATACCTAGACTTTCTATTAATATTGATGCACCTGAATAAATTGCTCCCTTAGCTCTTATAAATGAATCTATATCAACTTCATTTATAACAAGATCATTTTCTAGATGTTCATAATCTTCTTTAAAAGCTAATACATATTCACCTATTTCATGCTCACTAAATCTAATTCTCTTACTATCTAGTCCTTTTTGAATTTTACCTCTTCTATCTATAATTTTAGTAAGTAACATTTGACAAATTAAATCTATTATACCTGAACCACAAATACCTATTGGTTCACAATCTCCTATAACAGTTAATTTTGGTTCTAGAGTTTGCTTATCTATTTTTATTTTTTCTACTGCTCCTGATGATGCTCTCATACCACAGCTTATTCCTCCACCTTCAAAAGCAGGACCAGCTGAACAAGCACAGCACATCATAAAATCTTTATTACCAAAAACTATTTCTCCATTAGTCCCCAAGTCTATAAATAGGGCATTTTCTTCACTTGTCCATATACCTGATGAAAGTACACCTGCTGTTATATCTCCACCAACATAACTTGCCACATTTGGAGATAAGTATACTAATGCACTATCATTGACATTTAAGCCTACATTTTCACCCATTATGTTAGGACATTTTAGATATGGTGGTATATATGGTTCAAGTCTTAAATAGTCAGGATAAATTCCCAAGAATAATGTAGACATAGTTGTATTTCCTGATAAAACAACCCTAATTACATTATCTTTACTTATTCCTGTTTTATCATAAATTGATTGAATTAAAGGATTTATAGTTTCTTCTATTATAGCTTTTTGCATTAATTTAATATTATCTTTTTTCACTGCAAATACTATTCTATTTATAACATCTGCACCATATCTAATTTGAGCATTTCCTGATGATGCTCTTTCTAAAACTTCATTTGTAAATAAATCTACTAAACATACTACAACTGAAGTAGTTCCTATATCTACAGCTAAACCATATAATTCTTTTTCATTATTACCTGCTTCTATATTTAATATGGTAATTTTATTCTTTTTCTTTACATATGTTAATGTTACTTTAAAGTCATCTTCTCTTAATACTTTTGGTATTTTTCTTAGTATATCTAGTCTAAAATCTATACTTGAAAATCCTAATTCCTGTCTAACATATCTTTCTATTCTATCAACATCACTTATATTATCATCTAGAGATGGTTTATCTAATTCAATATACTTTTTCACTAAATTAGTAGTATAAGTTAAACCATTATCATCTAGGAATTTTCTTCCCCTATTATAAAGTTTTTGATCTACTTTCTTATCCGAACCTTCAATTTTCATTTCATGCATTGATGATGAAAGTTTAGATGGAACCTCTATAACCATGTCTTCTGTAACTTTAGTAGAACAAGCTAGGATATATCCTTGCTGCCATTCTTCGTCACTAATATGAACTGTTTTTTCAGTATCACACTTTCCTTCTAATAATTTTACTTTACACTTTCCACATGATTGATTACCGTTACAAGGTGCATCTATAAAAATATCTGCATTTCTTGCTACATCTAATAATTTTTCTCCCACTTCACATTCTACTTCTTTGTTATGTGATTTAAAAAAAACTTTAGCCATAAACTCACCCCAATAAATAATTTTTATAATCACTCAACCTACTTTTATATAAATAACTACTAAAATACCTTATTTTATCCAAATTTTATATTATATTAGTAAAAAGCATAGTAAACTTAGCAATTGTAAATTTACTATGCTTTTATTTAATTTAAATTCTATTAAACTAAAATATTATTCTAAACCCTTTTCGTAATCTTCTCCGCTTAATAAAGTATCTAATTCAGATGGATCTGACATTTTTACTTTACAAATCCAAGCATCATATGGAGCTTCATTTACATATTCAGGTTCATCTTCTAATTTATCTTCGTTTATTTCAACTACTACTCCTGAAACTGGAGCTATTAAATCAGAAGCTACTTTAGATGATTCTATAACACCAAAAGATTCATCTTTTGTTAATTCATCATCTATTTCTGGCATTTCAACAAATAATACTTCTCCTAATTGCTCTTGAGCAAAATCACTAACTCCTACGTAAGCAAATTCCCCTTCAACTTTTACCCAAGTGTGTTTTGGAGAAAATTTTAATCCTGCTACTGTACTCATATATTTATTTCTCCCCTAATAAATTATTTTTTTATTACATTATTGGATCCATAGATAGTGCTGGATGTCCTTTTTCTTCAAGGAATGCACAAACTGCTTCAGAATCTACAGCTATAGTTTCATCACAAACCATGTCGCTGAAGTTTTCTATTCCAGCCATTTCTTGAACTGTAGCATTTAATTTATCAGCTACGAAATCTTTTAATTCTTTTGGCATCCAAACTATTCTTTCTGGTCCACCTTCAGTGTATGCGAATTTTTTAGAAGATATGAAATGTCTACCATGACCCATAAATCCTGGAGTTTGAACTCCACCACCTGTCATAGAAGCAAGTTCACCGAAAGTCATACCAACTGGAGTTATTCCTGGGAACTCTCTGTTTACTATTATTAATCCATTAGCTTCTGGCATAATACCACAGATACATTCGAAGCATCCACAAGAAGTCATAGGATCTTCCATTATAGAATAAAGAGTAACTTTTTCAACTGCACCTTGAGATATTTCATTTACAGTTTGGTTAACTGATTCCCAAATACCTTTCTTTTCATCTACACAGTCACCTTTTGCTATTGGTTGACAAGGTCCTGTTGGGTTAAGTTCTTTAGTAGCTTTAGCATCTAACCAAGAAACTGCTCCACAAAGTCCAAGTCTTTCAGGAGTTACAACACAAACGTGAGCTGGTGCAAATGATTGACACATGTTACAAGAATAGAAATCTTCAACACTTTCATCAACAAGTGAAGCCAATCTGTCATCTCTAGCTTCATATTTAGCTAAAGCTTCAGCTTTTCTTTCATTTACTATAGCTTCATCAGTTATTATAGTAACTTCACACTTATCAACAACAGCTTCGAATTCATCTTTCATCATAGCATACATAACTTCACCTATATGCTCAAGAGTGAATCCTTTTTCAACTGCGTCTTTAGATATTCTTACCCAAGACATATCTCTTTGACCAACGTGCATTAAACCTTCTATATAGTTCATGAAGTAGTGGAATCTTCTTTCAAGAACTGGTTCAAAGTCTTCTTGCATTGCTTTACCAGCAACATTAACTACTATAGCAAGAGGTAATCTAGTAACACCATCTGCTAATTTAGCTGGATCTATATTTTCACCTATAACTTCTATTTTATGGTCTTCAACTTCTGCCATCGGTTTAGCTATAACTAATTCCCAAGCAGGAGTTTTATTTCCACCAAATTCATAAGCCATTTCAGCTTTTCTTATTCTTTCACCTTCGAAAGCTGCAGCAAATCCAACTGGTATAGGTATTTCTGTTATTTTTATTTTTATATTTCTAGCTTCTAAAGAAGTAGCTACAAATTTATCGTAATCTCTTTGAGTTAATAAGTTGCAAGGAACTTCAGTAACAACTTGGTCAGTTATAACAGGGAATCCAAGTGCTATAGCACCAGCACCACAAGCAACTATTAATTCACTAAGTGGTCCAAATGCATTTACGAATGCAGGAACCCTCTTAGATGTATATTCTAGTAATTGATTTAAATCTCCTGGAGGAACAGCACCGAATATTAATGCAGCTCTTATAGCAACAGAAACAACGTGTATAACTGATGTTACATCGTAACCTAATGGTATAACACGAAGGTCTACACCCATTTTAACTCCAGCTTCGATTGCTTGATCTATAACTTTTCCTACTAAGAAAGTTAATAAACCTTTAGATTGATAATCCTTAACTACTTTTGCTAATGTCTCAGCATCTGGGCATTCACCAAGAACAACAGCTACCCCTGGTATATCTCCTGTAACTAGAGGAACACCTAGAGATCTTATTATAGGGTCAACTACGTGCCCAGCGCATGGAGCTTCATATGGAGTTGGATTTAGAGCATATTTAACTGCTTCAACTATTTCAGCAGCTAAAGCTGTAGCTAAACCAGCATTTAAAGCTGTTTCTAATAATGGTTTTTCTACTATTAAAGATTTTACTACTGCTAAAGCACCTTCTAAATCTCCTAAAGTAGCCATTTTTTGTCCTGTTGCAGCATATATACATGGAATAGAATATGCTGTATCTGGAAATGCAACTGGACAATCTTTACCTTTTTCTGCTATTGCAGCTGTAAGTGCTCCATTTGCAGCATCGTATGCTTGATGTGCACCTGTGTAAATTATATTATATAAATTCACTTTTTACTTCCCCCTTTTATGAATTATATATTTATATTTAGGCTAAGTTTTAAATTATAAAACTTAGCCATTAAATCTAGTTAAAATTTTTATAAATATAAATATTTTATTTAATTATTTTTTATTTATCCTTTATAATCAAATGCAAGGTCTTTAACTTCTAAGAAAGAATCTGCATATAAGTTAGCATTTCTTATTATGTCGCAAGATTTTATAGTTTGCATTAATAACTCATCTAATGGGTTAACTATAGCTGAAGAGAATCCATTAGCCATTGCCATTGCTAACCAGTTACTATCTAGTATAGGTCTTATATGTTTTGGACAACCATTAGAAACATTTGATAGACCACCAGTAGTTTTTAATCCCATTTCAGTCATTTGTCTTATAGCATCTATAACATCCATTTGTTTATCTTGCATTCCTTTTATAACTAAGCAAAGTGGGTCAAAATAAACATCAGTTTCTGGATCTATACCAGCCATAGCAGCTGCTTCTATTAATTCTGTACAGTATCCCATACGTTGTTCATTATCTGCTGGTATACCTTCTTTAGCACATAATGCTATTATAGCTGCATCATATTCTCCTGCAACTTCCATTAAATGCATTCTATCTCCAGCATCTGCAGAGTTTATTATTGGTTTACCATGAGTTCTATTATAAACTTTAAGTCCTGCTTCTAAAGCTGCAACATTTGCAGTATCTAGAGCAAGTGGAACGTTATTTAATTCACTTTGAAGTAATTTAACTCCCCATTCCATTATTTCAGCACCATCTCTTTCAGCTGGTCCTATATTAAAATCTATAACATGAGCTCCTGCATCTAATTGTTCTATAGCTCTTTTTAATATTGGCTCAGGATCTCTTTCTGCTATTGCTTTTCTTATTGGTGGTGCTATACAGTGAATTCTTTCACCTATAATCATGAATTTTTCCATACTACTTTTATCCCCCTTAGATTTTATATATTATAACCTTATCTTAAACTGTTGCTGCTGCTTCCTTTGATTCCATATATTCTTTTAAGAATTTTGGTAATTCCATAGCTTCAGCAGTACCAACTATAACGTTCCAATCAGGTAAATTATCTTGTACATCTGATTTTATAACAGCAACTTTACCTGGTATAATTAAATCTCTGTTCTTAGTCATATCAGCTATACCACATTCTTTAACAAAGTTACCTATTACACTACCACCAAATTTACCAGCAGCCCAAGAAGTAAGAACTGAATATCCACCAGCATCTGGTATTACTAACCAGCATGGAACTTTAGATCTTTCAAGTTCACCAGTTACCACGAAGTAAGTTAATGCAAAGTCAACAGTAACTAAAACTGGAGAATTTTCATCTGGGTTATTTATTGGATAAACTTTAGTTTCAACTCTCATTGGTTTTTGAGGGTCAGTAAATAAGTTTTGTCTTAATGCATATAATGGTAATGCTTTAGCATAGCTTATATCATCTATTACTATGATAGAACCATATTTAACAGTAAATGCTGATGATAATGCAACTTCCATATTGTCGTCTCCATTAGCTAATTCATTAACAAATACTATTGATGGATATCCAAATGTTCTATCTTGTTCTTTTAATGCTATTCTTCTTACTTGAACTGCATTAACATAAGTATCTTTTATGCTTTCTCCAGTTACATCTAATATTAATTCTTTGTATCCAGCTTTTTGAACTAATTCAACAGTTGCATATAAATCTTCTAAGTTGTCAGCTTTTAAACCTAAAGCTAAGTTATCACCTTTAACTACTTCTAACATAGCTTCATAGTTATCTTTAGTAGCACCCAATACTACTGGGTTTAATCCTTTAAGTTCTGCAACTGCTTCTTTAGCAACTTCAGCATCATCTACATTTAATATAAATGCAACTTTAGTTTCAGCTTTTAATTTTTTAATTATATTTAAGAAGTTTTCTTTGTTTGAGTTATATGTAACGCAAGCAAATTCAGCCTTCATTACTTCTCCAATTCTTTCATATTCCACTTTATTTATATTAGCTATTTTAGATGCTACTTCTTCTTCTGTCATACAATCACAAAATGCTATAGCATATCTATTTTTACTTACTAAAGTTTTTTCATGTCTAAATAATACAGTTTCTCCTCCTAGAGTATACTCATTTTCTCCAGCTCCAACTTTTAAAGTTTTCATTGGAGGGGCAGTAGCCTCTGATAATTTTTGTATTGCTTCATCAGACATGTGTGGACATTTGCTTACTTCCACTGCTCCACCTGCAACTTTCATAGAGAAAGCCATACAAGTTGGAAATCCACATTCTTTACAGTTTTTCTTTGGTGTTAATTTAAATATATCTAAAGCTTTAAGTGCCATTATTTTATCCCCCTAACCTCACAAATATTATTAAGCTAACTCGCTTATAAATGATTTTATAGTTTTTATAGATTCTGGATGACGAAGTATTACTGCATCAGATCCACCTATTAATACAGATGCTGCAGTTGATACTTCCATTGAAATAGTTCTCTTTTCATTATCTCCCCATTCTGGTTGATCAGTTTCTGTAGCTATAGCTTCTTTAGTATGACCAACTTCAAAAGATACTGGAGTAACTATTGGAATTTGTAATTGCTTATCATTTTGATTAAATGCTGCAAGTCTAATTCTATCCATTGTAGATGCAACATATTCATATCCATATCCAACAGCTGAGCATCCAACATTCATTACTATATTTTCAGATTTAACACCTAATTGAGTTAACAAAACATTCATTTGTTTAGCTAAGTTTATATCAACAGCTGATTCTGCACCAACTTTTTGACCATAAGCTAGACCTGCTGAAGCACCAACTTCTTTGTAATTATCTTCAACTGCAGATAATATTAAAGCATTTTTACCTTCTAAAACTTCTGCAACTTTAGCAAATACCTTACCATCTTTTTCAGCAACTCCACATCCTGCAACTACTAATGGTAAATCTATTGCATCAGCAACTTTTTTAGCTACTTCTGCACATTCTTCTACAGATTTATTCTCAGCATTTGGATCAGCTCCAACTAATCTTAAACAAACAAAATCTGCTTCAGTATTATCTTGAACATATTTTGCCCACTCAGCAGGATCATTTGCTACATCTTTGTACATTTCTTTGTAACAATCAATCCAGCTTTCTGGATATATATCATTTATTTCTACCCCTACTTTTTGAACATTACCAGTATCACCATCAAAGCTATAGAATGGTAACACATTTTGACCACCTAATTTTATAGCTTTGTCTCCTGTTCCTATTGTTACTTCACTTATTTTTCCAGAACTTTTTTGTGTAGACATTTTAAATGCCATAATTTTTTCCCCCTTAAGCCTATTTTAATTCTAATTTAGCCACTATTTCTTCTATGGCCACTCTAGATTTTGATTCTTTTGGTAATTTAACTAATGGAATACCATCAGAATCATATTGATATATTAATTCATCTAAAGGTACAACTCCTATAAGGTTTAAATTATGTTTTTCTATTTCTTCTTTAATACCATCATTTAAAACCCCATTTGGTACTTTGTTTACTATAAGATAAACCTTTCCTATGCTTAAATTCAATTCTATAGATAAGTCTCTAATTCTTGCAACAGCTTGGATACTTCTTCTTGAACAATCACTCACTAATAATAAAGTGTCTATATGTTTAGTAGTTTTTCTACTTAAATGTTCCATACCTGCTTCATTATCAGTGATAACATAATTATATTGACCAGAAATTTTTTGGACTTGTTCTCTTAATATACCATTAACAAAACAGTAACATCCTTCTCCTTCAGATCTGCCCATTACTAATAAGTCATATCCATTACCTTCAACTAATATTGAATTTAACTTCCATTGTAAAAATTGAGCCTTTGTCATACCTCCAGGAAATGAATTGCCTCTTTTTTCAGTCATATTAGCTTCTTCTCTAATTTGACCTATTGTTGCTTCCACTTCAACGCCTAAAACTTCATTTATATTAGCATTTGCATCAGCATCAACCACAAGAATTGGTTTTTTATCTTCATGTATTAGTGTATCTATTAAAAGCCCTGTAAGGCTTGTTTTACCTGTTCCACCTTTTCCTGCAACTGCTATATTATAACTCATCTTAAGACTTCCCCCTTCATACGCCTAAACAGAGCTTTTTGTTACTCTGCTACTAAACTTATAAAGTTGATGGTACTGAGTGAACACATTCACCATGAACATCATGTAATGCTTCCATAATACCTTCAGATAAGCTTGGATGCGCATGTATTACTTTGCCAACATCCTTAGCCTTTAATCCTAAACCTACTGCCAAAGATAATTCAGTTAATAAATCTGTACAATGCGGTCCAACTAAAGTAGCCCCTATTATTACATCATCTTCATCAGTTAATACTTTGATAAATCCTTGTAATTTGCCTATGGCTTTAGCTTTTCCTAAACCTCTAAAGTCAAATCTACCAACTTTATAAGGTGTTCCTTCTGCTTTTAATTCATCTTCTGTTTTACCAACACCTGCTACTTCAGGTTCTGTATATACACAACTTGGGATAGATTTATAATTAACTGTTTCGCTATTTCCTTTTACTGCATTTTCTGCTGCTACCATACCTTCTGCAGATGCCACGTGTGCAAGCATTGCATGTGGAGTTCCTCCAACTGATATAATATCACCTATAGCGTAAACACCTTCTAGATTTGTTTCCATGAATTCATTTACTTCAACGAATCCTCTTTCTGTCAATTTAACACCAGCTTCAGCTACACCAGAGTTAGCTAAGTTTG
This sequence comes from Clostridium sp., assembly GCA_022782605.1. Lineage (GTDB taxonomy): Bacteria > Bacillota > Clostridia > Peptostreptococcales > Peptostreptococcaceae > Terrisporobacter. The sequence goes on from JALFMW010000026.1 coordinate 15,305, forward strand.
GTTTTCTTCCTGTACAAAGTAGTACAACTTCTGCCTCTAAAGATTTGCCATTATTTAAGTTAAGTTTTACTATGTCATCGCTAACTTCAAAGCTATCAGTCGCAACGTTACACATAACTTTTATTTTATCTTTTTTGAATTGTCTTCCTAGAGCTTTTGCAGCTTCTGAGTCCATTCTTCCTAAGATTTGTGGAAGAACTTCTATTATAGTTACTTTAGTTCCTAACGAAGAATAGAATTGACCTATTTCAGATCCTATAACTCCACCACCTATGATTACCATTGATTTAGGTAATTTTTCTAAACTTAATACTTCATCAGAAGTTATAACATTTTTACCATTGTATGGCATAAACGGGAATACTGTAGGTATTGAACCATTAGCTAATATTATTTTATCAGCTTTAACTTCTTCTACACTTCCATCATCTTTAGTAACTTCTATAGTATTTTTATCTATTAGTTTTCCGAATCCATCGATTTTTTTAACTCCTCTTTTATCGAATAAGAATTGGATACCTGCAACTAATTCATCAGTTACTTTTTGTTTTCTAGCTATTATAGCATCAAAATCTGGTTTAACGTCACCTTCAACATTTATACCAAAGTTTTTAGCTTCTTTTACAGTTCTTAAAACATCACTTGAAGCTAGTAAGGCTTTAGTTGGTATACAGCCTACATTTAGGCATGTTCCACCTAATTTATTTTTTTCTATTACTGTTACTTCTGCACCAAGCATAGCTGCTTTTAAAGCTGCTACATATCCTCCTGGTCCTCCACCAATTACTGCAACTTTCATGTTAATATCCCCCATTTTATTTATTTGAAACTAATTTTATAATCCAGCTTCATCTAATATTTTTGGAACATTCTCTTCTGCACCAATTGCCATTATATGTACACCATCACAAAGGTTTTCTTCTTTCAATTGTCTTATAAATTCTCCTGCCATCTTAATTCCTTCTTGTACATAATTACCTTTACCAGCTGCTTTTAATCTTTCGATTTGATTATCTGGAACAAATATACCAGGAACGTTAGCTGTCATGAACTTAGCCATTCCAGGCGATTTTAGAGGAACTATACCTGCTAAGATTTTGCAATCTAAGTCTTTAGTAAGTTCTCTAAATTTTCTCATATGTTCTATATCATAAACTGCTTGAGTTTGGAAAAATTTAGCCCCAGCAGCTATTTTCTTTTTCATTTTTAATAATTGAACTTCTATTGGATCATATTCAGGTGTAACACAAGCACCTAAGTAGAAGTTAGTTTTTCCTTGTAATTCAAGGCCTACACTATCAGTACCACTATTTAATGTAGAAGCTGTTTTTAGTATACTTACAGAATCTAAATCAAATACTGGCTTAGCTTGTGGGTGATCACCTACACTTGTATGGTCCCCAGTTAAAGCTAATAAGTTTTCTATACCAAATACGCCAGCAGAAAGCATTTCTCCTTCTATGGCAATTCTATTTCTATCTCTACCAGTCATTTGTATTACTGGTTCTAATCCTATGTCTTTTAATAATTTACATGTTGCTAAAGATGTGGCTCTCATTACAGCTGATTGGAAATCAGTTACGTTTGCAGCGTGTACTCTTCCCACACATTTTTTAGCACATTCTAATAAATGAGAAAGATCTGTTCCTTTTGGTGGTGCCATTTCTGCAGTTACAGCAAATTCTCCTCTTTCCAATGCTTCTTGTAACTTACTCATGAAAATAATCCTCCTTTATTTATCTAACTTTTAAGCTTCAGCTTCAGCTTTTTTATTTGCATTATGTCTTCTTGGATTTAATTGCTTAGAATAGTCTTTTGGATCTCTAACTTCTATTAAGTTATCTAATTGACCTAAAGCTTTAAGTCTCTCATAAATTTTTACCCAGGCACAATCATTTTCTGGATCAACTTCACATTTACCATTTTTAGCTCCACCACATGCACCATTTATTAAACCTTTAGCACACATAGTTACTGGACATATTCCTCCAGTCCAACCAAGTTCACATTCTCCACATGCTTTACAAGCTTCACCGAATTGACCAACTCTTTCTACTTCACCTATAAATAAAGTATTGTTAGCTGGATAAACAGGAATATTTTGTTTTGCAACATTTTTTGCAATAGTTTGAGTACCATCACCACATGCTAATGATAATATTGCATCTGCATCTTTTAATTCATTTTTCAATGATTTTAATTCTTTTTTACCTAATAATAGATTACATGCTGTATCTGGTAATAAATAACCTAATACTTCTTTACCTTCAGCTTCTAACAAAGCTTTCATTTCTTGTAATTCTGGTTCTCCACCTGTTTTACAAGCAGCAGCACATTCATTACATCCTACTAATATTATTTTGTTAGCATTTTTTAAAAATCCTAATATCTCAGACATTGGTTTTCTATCAGATACTACCATAGTTATTTCCCCCCATAGTTTTAACTATATCTTAATATATGTAGTCAATATATCTATATCTGCCTTATTTGTTATTTTGTTGCTTACATGCTTTTATTACATGTTTAGCAAGTATAGAAGTTGTAACTGAACCAACGCCTGCTGGAACTGGAGTTACCATTGATGCTTTTCCTACAACATCATCTGTATCAACATCTCCGCAGATTCCCCCGCCTTCTGGTTTAGCATTTATACCAACATCTATAACTACTGCACCTTCTTTAACATAATCTGCAGTTACCATTCTAGCTCTACCTACACCTGCAACTAATACATCTGCATCAGCACATACTTTTTGTAAGTCTTGAGTTTTTGAATGACAAATTGTAACAGTAGCATTTTCACCTAGTAATAACATTGATACTGGTTTACCAACAACCATCGATCTACCTAATACAACTACTTTAGCTCCTTTTAGTGGAACATTATAGTGTTTTAATATTTCAACTACTGCTGTAGGAGTACATGGAGGGAATCCAGTTTTATCTCCTTCCATAAGTTTAGCAGTATTCATTGGACTGAAACAATCAACATCTTTTTCTGGTGCTATAACATTTTTAATTACTTCTTCATCTATTCCTTTTGGTAATGGTCTAAATGTTAATATACCATTTACAGAAGAATCTTTATTTAATTTTTCCAATGCTTCTATATATTCTTCTTGAGTTGTACCTTCTGGTAACTCAGTAACTTCTGCTTTAATTCCGATAGTGTCACACTTTTTTAGAGCACCTTTTTCATAAGAAAGATCATTAGGTTTTGCACCAACTCTTAAAATAGCTAATTTAGGTTGTATACCATCTTTAACTAAGGCTTCGCATTCACCTTTTAACACTTCACTAAGTGCATCTCCAACTGGTTTACCTTTAATTATTTCTCCCACTATATTTCTCCTCCCACATTTTATAAGATTATTTTCCGTATTGTCTTTAATATAATTATATACTTATCTGTTTTACTTAGCTTTTATATAAATCGATTTGTATAAAAAATATATTCTAAATATAGTTACATTTTATATATTTACTTTATAATTTTTATCCTAAAGCGACTAATACTTTCTCATATACTTCATCGCAAATTTTAACGCCATCATCTACTAGTTGATTACATTCTTTTTCTATTTTTTCTGCATACTCTCTATCTTTCATAGAGTTTACATTAATTATTACATTTAATTGACCTGATAATATAGCTGCTCTTAAACATTGAACTCCACATCCAACATCACTTATGGCAAGCTTTGAACCTTTATCAACTAACTCTTCATGTAATTTTATAGAATCATAACATAATCTAACTATATTCATAGGTACTTCACATGCAACTTTTAAGCATTTTTCCATTGTTTCTGCTTTATATTGTTTTTCTTCTTCAGTTGTAGTCGGAAGACCATATGCTTTAGATAATGGGAAAAATCCCTCTGCATCTTTGTCTATCATAGACAGCAATTCTTCTTCTAATTTTGCTGCTTTTTCTAATATTTCTTGAATAGCTTCTTCATACTGAGCATATTTTTTCTTTCCAGTAGTTAAGTTACATACCATACTTCCTAAAGCCATTCCTATAGCTCCAGCAAGTGCAGCAGCTCCTCCTCCACCTGGTACAGCAGCTTTAGAAGCTAATACCTCTATAAAATCCACACAACTTTTTTGTGCTATTTTTTCCATAAAAATTTATGCCTCCTTAATTATTCAAGGTTAATTAGAAGGTAGTGCACAATATTTTGTGCACTACTTTCTTTATAGTTTTTAAATCAAAATCCTAGAATAATCCTGAAATTACTCCATTTTCATCAACGTCTATTCTTTCTGCAGCTGGACGTTTTGGAAGACCTGGCATCTTCATTATTTCTCCAGTTAATGCAACAACAAATCCTGCACCAGCAGAAACTGTTACTTGTCTAACTGTGATATTAAATCCAGTTGGTCTACCTAATTTAGTTAAATCATCAGTTAAAGAATATTGAGTTTTAGCCATACAAACTGGCATATTACCAAATCCTAAACTTTCAAGTCTTTCAAGTTCTTTCTTAGCTTTAGGAGTAAATATTACACCATCAGCTCCATATATCTTAGTAGCTATAGCATTTATCTTGTCTTCTATACTTAAATCATCTTCATAGCAGAACTCAAATTCATTTGGTTCACTAGTTAATCTTATAACTTCTTTAGCTAGTTCAATTCCACCTTCTCCACCTTTTGCCCATACTTGAGATAAGGCAACATTAACACCTAGTTCTTTACATCTTTCTTTTACTAAGTTAACTTCTGCTTCTGTATCAGTTGGGAATTCATTTATAGCAACTACTGCTGGTAACTTAAATACTTGAGTTATATTTTCAACATGCTTTAATAAATTTGGAAGACCAGCTTCTAAAGCTTCTAAGTTTTCATTGTTTAACTCATCTTTTGGTACTCCAC
>JALFMW010000257.1 GCA_022782605.1 Clostridium sp.
ATATTTAAATTATTAGTATTTAAAAATAAAAATAGTGTATTACCATAAGTAAAATAATAATCTCCACCTGCCTTAGTTTTCCCAAAGTGTGTTGAATTTGGCATATTAAAATGATTATAAAAATTTTCATTATCTTTATCATGATTTCCTATTGCATTTGCAATTGGTATATACCTCAAATAATTTGGAGCTAAAAATCCTGCATACTCCCAATTATTTATATTTATTTTTTCAATATTATTTTTACTTACTACAGTATTGGTTTCATCTCCTCCACATACTATAAAACTAATATCTTTATTAGTTTCTAAAGATTTCTTTATAACTTTATTCCAATTGAAAGAGTCTTTTTTTATGCCATCTTTATAAGAGTTCATTTTTTTTGATGAAGCACCAATTTGAGGATCTCCCATAAATACAAAATTAAAGTTTTTAAAGTTCTTCGTTCTATATTCAATTGGTTCACTCCATATACCATTACTATTGTATGAGTAATAATATGTAGTATTTTCTTTTAAGTCTCTAACTGTAACTTTATTAGTTACAAATCCATTTTTTAATTTATTCTTTGAGCCTTTATAAATCTTAATATCTCCATCTTTTTCCCATATTTTAATTTGACTATTTCCATCTAAGTTTTTATCATACCAGCAAAAATTAAGCATATTTTCATTTTCTCCTGGTGTTAAAGAGATTTGATGAAAATCTTCTAGTGAAATTTTGTATTCTTGATCATTAAAAATATAATTTATATTGTTCTTTGAAATAGACAATACAGGAAAAGATATTATAATAATAGTAGACAATAAAATGCTAATTATATTTACTTTATTTTTCATTTTTCACTCCTAAATAATATTCTTTTGTTTATATTATTTAATCTTACTGATAAATTATTTATTTTGATAATAAAAATGCAAAATTAATTGGATATAACTAGCATATATAAACTTAATAGGGATAAGGGGATTTATTATGAATTACAACACTTTGATTTTTGATTTAGATAGTACTCTTTTAGATTCTTTAGATGATTTAACTGATAGTGTTAACTATACTTTAAATAAGTTAAATTATCCACTTCGAACTAAAGAAGAAATTCGTTCTTTTGCAGGTAATGGTATTGAAAAATTATTAGAACTTTCCGTGCCAGAAAAAACTTCTTATGATAAATTTGCAAAATGCTTGTTTATTTTCAAAGAATATTATTCAAAAAATTTAATGAATAAAACTAAGCCTTATGATGGAATAATGGAATTATTAAGATATTTAAGTGAGAATAAATATAAGATAGCAGTTGTATCTAATAAGTTTCAAGAGGGGGTTACAAACTTAAATAATCATTATTTTTCAGAATATATTCAAGTAGCAATAGGTAGGTCTTCAGATATAAGAAAGAAACCTTATGCTGATATAGTTTTAAAAGCCATTGATGAATTGGATTCTTCTAAGGATAAATGTTTATATATTGGTAACTGTGAAATTGACTTTGAAACAGCAAAAAATGCAAAATTACCTTTTGTAGGTGTTGTTTGGGGATTTAGAAATAAAAAATTCTTGGAGGATATGGGCGCAGACTATATAGTCAATACTCCACATGATTTAATATCTATATTAAGTTGTTAATAATTGAACTAAAAGAGGAGCTTAAGCTCCTTTTTTATCTAAATTAATCTTCTAGAGAAGAAAGTATTTTTATTTTTTTCATAAGTTTATCAAATTGTTCTGGTGTTATTGATTGTTGGCCATCTGATAAAGCTTTTTGTGGATTATTGTGAACTTCTATCATAAGTCCATCACATCCTGATACTATAGCTGCTTTTGCCATAGATTCAACATAATCACTACTTCCTGTACCATGACTTGGGTCTACTATTATAGGTAAATGAGAATGTTTTTTTACAACTGGAACTGCACTTAAATCTAAAGTATTTCTTGTATAAGTTTCAAATGTTCTTATACCTCTTTCACATAATATTACATTTTCATTTCCACCAGCCATAATATGTTCTGCACTAAGAAGCCATTCTTCTATTGTTGAAGATAAACCTCTTTTTAAAATTACTGGTTTATCTGTTTTTCCAACTTGTTTTAATAAGTCGTAATTTTGCATATTTCTAGCACCTATTTGTATAACATCAACAGTTCTCATAAATTCATCTAAGTAACTAATTGACATAAGTTCTGATACAATAGGAAGTCCTGTTTCTTGTTTTGCTATTTCCATTAATTTTAGTCCATCTAGCTCAAGTCCTTGGAAACTATAAGGAGATGTTCTTGGTTTAAATGCTCCACCTCTTAAGAAATTTGCTCCACTTGACTTGACTCTTTTTGCTATTTCAACAATTTGTTCTTCACTTTCAACTGCACAAGGACCAGCTATTATACCTAGATTTTTCCCTCCTATTTTATTACCATTTACATTTACTATAGTATCTTCTGGATGGAATAATCTATTTGCTTTTTTATATGGTTCTTGTACTTTTAATATTTTTGATACACATCTTAAAGCTTGAATTTCTTCTATATTTGCTTCAGTTGTATCTCCTAATATTCCGATAACACATTTATGTTCTCCCTTTGAAATATTAACTCCTAGGTTTTTACCTTTTATATAATTTACTACTTGATCTATATCGTCACTAGTGTAGTTTTTATTCATTACTACAATCATAGTTTGCCTCCCTCTACTTAGTGGTCATTTTGTTCATTTTGTATTAGTTTACTTAAATTCATTAAATTTCTAAAGAATCCTTCCAATACAAATCTGTATTCCTTATTTTTTAAATAAGATAAGTTTTTTTGTATAACTTCTTCTTCTCTCTTTGCATTTAATATACCTATTTGTTGTTCCTTTTTACACTTTGCTATTTCTTTAGATATATCCATACGTTTCTCAAATAATTCAGTTATTTGTTTATCTATTTCATCTATTTCATTTCTATATTTCTTTAATTCATCCATTGTAATCTTCCTTTCTATTTTTAATAAATCAAAAAAGAGAGCTTATGAGCTCTCTAATAATATCTAATTTATCTAGATATTTCAATAGTTTCTTATTTATTTATCACTATAAGAAATCTATAAGTATAGGTGAACTCATAATAATGATTTTCCTTTTACTTATTATTTTATCAAGTCATCTTAGTTATTCCATATTTATTAAAAACTTATCTTCCTACAAAAATATTTATCAAACTATGTACAAATATACATAAATAAGAATCTTTATATTTTATTTTAACAAGACCTAATATAAGAGAAACTATTAAACCTACAAATACTCTTTGTATAATTATATCTATAGTAAAAAACGAACTTCCTATCACACTCAAGCTTTGACTTACCATGTCCCAATATCCTATTTTAAATAAAGCTGACAATAAAGTTACTATTATTAATACTTTCTTTTCGTCTTTTTGAAAACTTCCTATGTAATTCCATACATATTCTCTGAAAATAACTTCTTCAAATACGGGCTCAACTATCAATACTAATGTAAGAATTATTAAGTTTGATGTTAAATATCCACCATCAAAATATGGTGTAATGCATATTGCTACCGAAGTAATTGCTCCAAGTATTAATCTTATATTTTTATTATTGTATCTATTATTAAGTTTTATTAATCTCTGTCCAGCAGAATTAAATAAATTATTACCTCTTAAAATAAGTGCTGTACTTATTCCTACTAGCATAATAGATATTATATTTATTATATTTACATTATCCAATGTAAAATTAAATTGACTCAAAAATATGTATTTTATAATTACCCTAGCTATCTGTACTATAACCAATAAAATAATGCAATCTAAAATGTATTCTTTACTTGTCCAGTTTATTGAATTTTCTTTTGCGCTCAAACATATCACCCACAATTTATTTTGTATAGTATTCATTATAGCACAGTATTCATAATATATCGAAATATAAAATATAATATTTTATATTGTAAATTAATCATACATTCCATTTAAAACTCGACAAATTGTGGCCTTGCTCCATGATGTTTCTTTTGAAATTTCTCTGTAACTAAGTCCATTACTTCTTAATTCTTTTATGTATTGTATGTCAGAGTCCTTTATTTGTTTTTCTTTCGGTTTCAAATTGTTTCTTAATGATTTTAAATGCTCAATCTCTTTTTTCAAATTGTCTATTTCCATTTGTTTCATTTTTAATTTATCTTCGTAATTATCTCTCATTTCATTAAATTCTTTAATATAATTAATTTTCCATTGGTCTTCTGATTTTGATTTAAATAATCCCATTTAACCACACCTCTATTCATTTTTTCATTACAATATAAAATAATTTCTTTGTTTTCACTGAAACTCCTTGTAATTTATAAGTAAATCTATTCTAAAAATTAGCCTATATTTCAACCTTTTGTATTAATTTTCAAATCATTATTTTCTTTTTCTTTGAATTAAGAGTATCTTCTTGGTTAAATATTAAAATAATAATATTTAATTTATATTCACATAGGATTTATTCTTGTTATGTGATATTATAAGTTAGATAAAAATTTACTTTTAGTAATTTGTTACTACAAATTACTAAAGTAAAAATTTATACAGAGAGGTCGTATAATATGAATTTTAAAGAATTAGGTCTAAGTAATGACTTAGTAAATACATTGAGTAAAATGGGAATAAATTCTCCAACACCTATACAACAAGAAGCTATTCCTTTAATTTTAAATAAAAAAGATATAATTGCTCAATCTCAAACAGGAACTGGAAAAACTTTCGCTTTTTTACTTCCAATATTCGAAAATATAAATCCAAAAGATAATAGTATCCAAGGATTAATTATTACACCTACTAGAGAATTAGCTTTACAAATATCTCAAGCAGCAGAAAAATTAAATGAAACTAAAAACATCAACATATTAGCTGCTTATGGTGGAAAAGATATAAAATCTCAATTAAATAAGTTAAAACGAAATATTCATTTAGTAATAGCTACTCCTGGTAGACTTTTAGACCATTTAGACAGAGAATCTATTAACTTAAGTAAATTAAAGACATTAGTTATAGACGAAGCTGATCAAATGCTTCTTATGGGATTCAAAAACGAAATGGAAGCTATTATTAAAGAAACAAATAAAAAACGTCAAACGTTATGTTTCTCAGCTACTATAGACTCAGATGTGAAGAAACTTGCTTACAGACATACAAAAGAGCCTGCTGAAATAACAATAAAAAGTAAAGAAATTACTCTTGATACTATCAGACAAGAAGTTGTTGAAACTACAGATAGACATAAAAAAGATGCCCTTTGTAAAGTATTAAATGAAGATAATCCTTTTATGGCTATAATCTTCTGTAGAACAAAAAGAAGAGTTGATGCTCTAGAAGAAGCTCTTTCTATTGAAGGATATAATTGTGAAAAATTACATAGTGATATTTCTCAAGCAAAACGTGAAAGAGTTATGAAATCATTTAGAAAAGCTGATCTTCAATATTTAATTGCTACAGATGTTGCCTCTAGAGGCCTTGATATATCTGGAGTTACTCATATATATAATTATGATATTCCTGAAACTAGTGAAGATTATATTCACCGTATAGGTAGAACTGGTAGAGCTGGTAAGGACGGCTATACTTGTATGTTTGTTGATCCTAAAAATTCTAGAACTTTAGAACAAATTGAAAGTGATATAAAGTACAGAATTCCTAGAAGAAATATTGAAAAATAAAATATAAAACCTATCTAAAACTAGATAGGTTTTATTTGTGTTCAATCATAAATTTTAATATGATAGATATATCATATTTACACAAATCAAATAACTTATATACCACATGATTTTTAGGCTCATTCTCATCTTCATATATATCAATCCACATAGTAACTATTTTTCCCTTATCATAATCAAACTTAAGATTAATATTAGGCGTATCAAAATCTTTTATTTCTACAGAAAAATCATAATATCCATCTTTATTATCATTTTCTATATATTTAATTATTAACTGTTTATTTTCAAATAACAAATTATCATCCTCCTTCTATAATCTATATTTTCCATACTTAGTAAATTTATAAATAAAAACGACATTAATATTTAAATTAATGCCGTTTCACCATAAAATATTTAATATGTTAGCTTATCACAAATTTCGGTTAAAGTTCTTTCAAAATTCAAGTCATCTTCTTTTGTTCTTTTTTTAGGTCCTTTAGTTCTTCCACCACTTTTTCTAATTTTTTTAGATATATGTCTACTATAAAGTAGTCTATCAATATTTTCATTAGAGTAGATTAATCCATTTTGATTTATCACATAAGATGCTTTATTAATTGCCATAGCTGCTAAACCATAATCTTGTGTAATGACAATATCATCTTTTTTGAGAAGATTTATAAGCGCAAAATCTACAGAGTCTGCTCCTTTGGAAAATACCATGGTTTTTGCTCCATCTTTATTAAATATATGAGATGTATCACACATTATTATTACTTCAATATTGAATTTTCTTGATATCTTTATTGTTAAATCTACTACTGGACATCCATCTCCATCAATTAATATTCTCATATTATCTCCTACTTTTAACAAAAAAAGAGATTATACAATCTCTTTTTTTGTTACTTTATATAAATTTTCATATGCTTGAGGTTTCATTCTCTCATCATTATTTATAGAATCTATCTTTTCCATATCATCTTTTGAAATTTCAAAATCAAATATATCTATATTTTCATTAATTCTGCTTAAAGTTTTTGTTTTTGGTATGGCTATAACTTCATTTTGTAAATGCCATCTTAATATAATTTGTACTTCGCTTTTATTATATTTTTTTGCTAAATTTTTAATTATTTCATTTGAAAGAAGTTGCCCCCTCATTATCGGGCTCCATGCTTCAACCACAATATTATGTCTTTTACATACTTTTAATAATTCTTTTTCTGTACGCTTAGGATGTAATTCTACTTGATTAACCATTGGATTTATTTCTGCAAAATCTATAATAGATTCTAATTGTTCAATTGTACAGTTACATACACCAATTGCTCTAACTTTTTTTCGCCTATATAAATCTTCCATTGCTCTCCAAGTTTCTTTAATATTTTCTGTTGGCCAATGTACTAAATATAAATCTATGTAATCTAATCCTAATCTTTCTAAAGATTTATCAAATGCTTTCAATGTATTTTCATATCCATCATCATCTATCCATACTTTTGTAGTTATAAATAATTCCTCTCTTGGAATATTTGATTCTCTAATACCTCTTCCAACACCTTCTTCATTTTCATAAAATGACGCTGTATCAATACTTCTATAACCAGCCTTAATTGCATTTTTAATAACATTACAAGCTTCATCATTTTCATTTTGTAGCTTATATGCTCCAAATCCAACCACTGGAATTTTTACCCCATTAGATAATTCTCTAACTTTAATTTCCATTATTAAACCTCCATTAAAACCTGTTTCATATACCCACTTATTTATAATATATTATTTATTGTAAACCAGCAACTATATTAATATATCCAAAAACACCTTAAATATAAGTAATATATTCAAGGTGTTTTTTCATTTATATAATATGTTTTATACAGCTTCTTTATCTGCAAATTGTGAATTATATAAATTAGCATAGAATCCACCTTTTGCTAATAATTCTTCGTGATTTCCTTGTTCAACTATATCTCCATCATTTATTACTAATATTAAATCTGCATCTTTTATTGTTGATAATCTATGGGCAATTACGAAACTTGTTCTTCCCTCCATTAAATTATCCATAGCTTTTTGAATTAAAAGTTCTGTTCTTGTATCAACTGAACTTGTTGCTTCATCTAAGATTAATATTTTAGGGTCCGCTAATATTGCACGAGCTATAGTTAGTAATTGTTTTTGACCTTGTGATATATTACTAGATTCTTCGTTTAATACCATATTGTATCCATCTGGTAATGTTTTGATAAAGTGATGAACATGAGCTGCTTTAGCGGCTTCTATTACTTCTTCATCACTTGCATTTAATCGACCATATCTAATATTTTCTTTGATTGAACCACTAAATAACCAAGTATCTTGAAGAACCATACCAAACATTTCTCTAAGTTCTCCTCGGTTGAAGTCTTTTATATTATGACCATCAACAAGTATTGCTCCAGAGTTTACATCATAATATCTCATTAATAGTTTTATCATAGTAGTTTTTCCTGCACCTGTTGGTCCAACTAAGGCAACCTTTTGACCAGGTTTTACATTAGCATTAAAATCTTTAATTATAATTCTATCTTCATTATATCCAAATTCAACATGTTCAAAGTCAATTTTACCTTGTAATCCTTCTATGCTAACAGGGTTTTCTACTGTAATATCTTCTTCATCTTCATTTAGAAACTCAAATACTCTCTCAGCAGCTGCTGCAGTAGATTGTAATTGATTTGATATTTGAGCCATCTGTGATATTGGTTGATTGAAACTTCTTACATATTGTATAAATGATTGAATATCTCCAACTTCAATTTTATTTTTTATAACTAAATATCCACCCAGTATAGAAACTACTACATAACTTAAGTTTCCAACAAACATCATTATTGGTTGCATAGTACTTGATAAGAATTGAGACTTCCACGCTGACTCATATAATTTATTATTAATTTTATTAAATTCTTTTATGGAATCTTCTTCTCCATTAAATGCTTGAACAACTACATGACCACCATATAACTCTTCAACTTGACCATTTACCTGTCCTAAAAACTCTTGTTGATTTTTAAAGTATTTTTGTGATCTTTTTATAATAAAAGTAATTATAAACAACGATATTGGTATAACCAATAATGCACTAAATGTCATTACCACACTTATAGATAACATCATTATAAATACTCCTACTAATGTTGTCACAGATGTTATTATTTGTGTTAAACTTTGATTTAAACTTTGTGCAAGTGTATCTATATCATTTGTAAATCTTGATAAAACTTCTCCATGAGTTCTTGTATCAAAATATTTCATTGGTAATCTATTTATTTTTTTTACTAATTCATCTCTAAGGTTATATGCTACTTTTTGCGATATTCCACTCATTATAAATCCTTGAATAAATGAGAATATTGCACTTACTACATATAATAGTATTAAAGTTATTAGTATTCTTTTTATAGCATCAAAATCTATACCAGTACCATTTCCTGACACTTTGCTTACTAATCCATTAAATATTTCTGTTGTTGCTTTACCTAAAATTTTAGGCCCTATTACAGAGAATGTAACACTTCCTATGGCAAATATAAGTACAATTATTATTGATAATCTATATTTAGCCAAGTATGACACAAGTCTTCTCATTGTACCCTTAAAATCTTTAGCTTTTTCACCAGAACCTCTCATTCCGTGACCACCCATAGGTCCTCTTGGTCTTCTCATTTTATTTCCGTCTCTACTCATTTTCCAACTCCTCCTTTGAAAGTTGTGACAATGCTATTTCTTTATAGATCTCACAATTTTTTAGAAGTTCTTTATGTGTTCCTTTTCCAACTATTCTTCCTTCATCAAGCACTACAATTTGATCTGCATCTAAAATAGTACTTATTCTTTGAGCAACTATTAAAACAGTACTATTACTTGTTTCTGATTTTAATGCTTTACGAAGCTTAGCATCTGTTTTAAAGTCTAGAGCAGAGAAACTATCATCAAAGATAAATATTTCTGGGTCTTTTGCTATTGCTCTGGCGATAGATAATCTTTGTTTCTGACCACCTGATACATTTGAACCACCTTGAGATATTTCTGAATCAAATTTATCTTCTTTATCATTTATAAAATCTATTGATTGTGCTATTTTAGCTGCTTTTATTATATCTTCTTGTGTTGCATCTTTTTTACCATATCTTAAGTTAGAATCAATTGTTCCAGAGAATAGTACTCCTTTTTGTGGAACATAACCTATCTTTTCTCTTAAATCATGAAGTCTAACATTTTTTATATTTACCCCATCAACTTTAATCTCACCTTTTGTCACATCATGGAATCTTAGTATTAAGTTGATTAGTGTTGATTTTCCACTACCTGTACTTCCTATGAAAGCAGTTGTTTCTCCTGAATTAGCAGTAAAGTTAATATCATGAAGTATATCTTCATCTGCATCTGGATACTTAAATGAAACATTTTTAAATTCAACTAATCCTTTTTTGCTTGCATCAAAAGCTTGAGGATTTTTATCTTCTTTAATTATAATATCTTTTTCTAATACCTCATTTATACGATTTGCTGATACTGCTGCTCTTGGTAACATTACAGAAATCATTGAAATCATTAAAAATGACATTACTATTTGCATAGTATATTGAATAAATGCCATCATATCTCCAACTTGCATTGCTCCAGTATCAATATTTTTTGCACCAACCCAAACTATAAGCACTGATATTGCATTCATTACAAGCATCATAGCTGGCATCATACATGACATCATTCTATTAACAAACATATTTACTTTCGTTAAATCTTTATTAACTCCATCAAATCTCTTTTCTTCAAATCTCTCTGTACTAAATGCACGTATAACTGGAAGTCCTGTTAATATCTCTCTTGTTACTAAATTTAATCTATCAACTAAGTTTTGTAATTTTTTAAATCTAGGCATTACAGTTGCAAATAATATTCCTACTATTACTACAACACCTAAGACTGCTACACCTATTATCCATGCCATTGATGCATTTGTGCTTAATGCTTTATATATACCTCCAATAGCCATAAATGGTGCAAAAAATACCATTCTTAACATCATTACAGTCATTTGCTGTATTTGTTGAATATCATTTGTACTACGAGTAATTAATGAAGCTGTTGAGAATTCAGTCATTTCCTTGCTTGAAAATCTCATTACCTTCTCAAATGTTTTT
>JALFMW010000279.1 GCA_022782605.1 Clostridium sp.
GGAATATATTTAATGGTGAATGCATTTTGATACAAGTAATATATAAAAATTGGAAAGGACAAACATTTCAAATACCGTTTAACAACATAACTCACGCAAAGAAGAAAGCTGATGAACTAAAGAAGAAATATATAGGCGTTAAGGTAGTTAAAGTAGAAGAAGAAATATTATATATACCGTAGGATGCTCATAATATAATGGAGGTAGAATAATGAGTAAAGAAAGATTATGTACTAAATGCACTTATAACAATAATGGTTGGTGTAATAAAAGAAAAACCAATAAAGGATTAAGAGATTTGACTGATTGTGAATATAGGAAAACTGATAGTTTGGTAAAACTTAAAGGCTATTATGAACAAAAGAAATGGGAATATGAGAATGTAGATGATGAACATAACATTGGGAATGAAGGTATTTTGAAAGGATTGGAAATAGCAATTAATATTATGAGTAAGTAGTGAACAATTCAAAAATATAGTGCAGCAACTCCAGAAAATAGAGGGTAGCATATGGGGCAAGGAAAGTTCGACACTTTTAATTCTCTAGGATCTGCACAATTTAAAATAGTATGTTAACTACAAAACTATTGTGAATTGAAAAATATTTTAAGGAGAATAGTATGAAAGAAGAAAATATAAGAGTTAATTATGAAACGATAGATATTGTGGAACAAAGAGATTTACTTGAAACCACAAGAAATTTAGGAAGGTTATTAACAGAAGAAGAGTTTGATGAAATAATGATGGTTTACAAGAAAGTTACTGATAGACTTTGGGCTGAAGTAGAAAAACAAGGGATGGATATATAATTAAAGTTTAAAAGCTGTGTTAGGGAGGGGAAGGGTATATGGGAAGCTTAAAAAATAAAATAAATGAATTAGAAGAACGTATAAAAAGCAATAGAAAAGCAATTGCAGAATTAGATGAGATGTTTTATAAGTTTAGTGGACCAAAAGGATATCCAACTGGTACATCATGGCAAGATTATGATTGCATAAGAGGATCTAAAAAAGAATGGGATGTATTTAAGTTTGCAGAAGAAAAACAAAAGCTTCAAATGTTCATAGAAATAGATAAAAGAATATTAGAGCAATTAGAAAAGAACCAAGCAATAATAACAGAAATACAAAATCAACCAAAGACCTATGATAAAGTTAAATACTTAAAAGGATTAGGCTACAGGAATGTAGAGATAGCAGAGCTACTAGATTTAACGGAGCAGCATATTTGTAGAATCGTAAGACGAATAAGAGAAGAAAACAACAATTTATAATATTAATAAAAGGAGAGCAAAACTTAGCAAATTACAGATTATAAAGTTTTATAAGTTTTATGTAACGGTAAAATAATAGAAATATCAATAAAAATGTTAATGACTAAAGTAAATAAATGTAATATAATAATAGTATAGATTATTACAAACAAACAATTTTTCATATTGTTCTCCTTCCAATAGGCATCACTTAGGTGGTGTCTTTTTATTTTATGCGAAGGAAGTGATAGTGATGTACGAAACATACAAATGTATTTGTGGGAGGGAATTCATAGTATTAACAGATGAAGCAAGAGAAGCAAACAAAAGAGGAATATATCTAACTTGTCCTTATTGCAGTAGTAAAAGAATAAGGATAGAGGGAAAGTATGAAAGCATAAAAGAATGTATAAAGAATGATGAGAGAAGGAGATGAGGAACAACCTTGAATATAATCCAAGTATTATCAAAGATAATTAAAGCATTATAGAAAGGAAGTGATCCAAGACTAACAACGTAGAAATACGCTATTGTCAGTATCTCTCAACTATGAGTTAAATAGTAAAGGAAGCGAAACAAATGCAAAGAACATTAAGAGAGTGCAAGGTAGCAAGATGTTACGAATTAACAAGAGAAGAACATGGATATTGTAAAGAACATGAATATATATGGGAAGAAGAAGAGAAGAGAAGAAAAGAGAGACTATTTAGTAAAGATCCTAAATGTACAAGTAGTATTTATAACAGATTTTATTGGAGTAGAAAATGGAAGGATAAAAGAGTAAGTATATTAAATAGAGATAATTACTTATGCCTTAACTGTAAGATTAAAGCAGCTACAGAAGTACATCATATTGAATTAGTAACAGAAGCATGGAATAAAAGATTAACAAGCAGTAACCTAATATGTTTGTGTAATGAATGCCATGATGAAGTACATAGGAAATATAATAAAGGATTAATACAAAAGAAAAAAGAACAGGAAAGATTAAGAGAATTAATAAAGACTAGGAATGATATCTAATAACTAACTATACTCTATTGCTATTAATTATTTATTTATATCTATTTATAAGCCTTTTATACCTGTTTATACTGTACTTTTAATAGCAATAATAAGTGAATACTAATAAAACTACAAAACAAAAGCAGAAGATAATATATAGATGGATATACTATAATCATAATAGCAATACAATACAAATCAACAACAAATGAAAAACAAAAAAACAAAAACAAAAAACAAAAACAAAAGAAACAACAGGAAATACAACAGAAGCGATAAGAGAAAAGAAAATGAATGAAAATAAATTAAAATAAAAAATGAAAAGGAAAATAGTGATTGGAAATGTCCCCCCCCTCGTGGACACATGTCTTTCATAAATGTACAG
>JALFMW010000058.1 GCA_022782605.1 Clostridium sp.
CGAAGCAACTAATAAAGCTCTTCTTGCAATAATGCAAGATGTGTCAGCACTTCATAGTGCATCTATAGGATATGGAGTACTCGAAATAGAAACTAAAAAAAGAGCATGGATGCTTTTAGACTGGAAGATGAAGGTTATAAAGAGACCTAAATATAATTATGAGATAAAAGCAGAAACATGGTCAAGAAAAGTAGAAAGATTATATGCATATCGAGATTTTCAGCTTAAAGATAAAGATGGAAATATAATTGCAATTGGAACATCAAGATGGATTTTTGTTGATACAGATAGAAGAAGACCAGTAAGACTTACAGCAGATATTGTAGATTTATATGAGTCTGAAACAGATAAAAGTGTATTCCCTGAAGAAATAAAAGACATTGAATACGAAGAAGATTATATTTTTAAAAAGGAATATTATATTCAAAGAAGAGATATTGATATAAATGAGCATATGCATAACTTAAGTTATCTTGATATGGCATATGAAATTTTACCAGATGATATTTATAAGAATAAAATTTTCGACAATGTTAGAATAGTATACAAAAAAGAAATAGTATACGGTGAAAATATTGAATGTTACTATTCACAGCATAATGACAAATACATTATTACAGCAAAAAGTAAAGACAAGATAAATGCAGTAATAGAATTGTATTAAAAAATATTGAAAAAGCATATGAATTTACAATGGGGGAAGGAGTATAAGTTCTATGAAAATATTAGTATTAAACGGAAGTCCACGAAAAGGAAACACTTTAACTGCAATCGATGCATTTGTCGAGGGAGTGAGCAACAAACATGAACTTGAAGTTGTAGATACATACAAACTAAATGTGTCTCCTTGTATGGGGTGTGGAGCTTGTCAGTGCTATAAAGGATGTGTGGCAAAGGACGACTCAAATATGATAGTAGATAAAATTGTTGAGGCGGATGTAGTTGTATTTGCTACGCCTGTATATTGGTGGGGAATAACTGCTCAAATGAAAATGGTAATCGATAAGTGCTATTGTAAGGGTGCATTGCTTAAGAACAAAAAAGTAGGCATAATAGTAGTAGGTGGTGCAGAAACTGACAACATGCAGTATCAGCTAATTAAGGGTCAGTTCGATTGTATTTCTGAGTATTTAGCGTGGGATGTTCTATTTTATAATGCTTACTCAGCAACTAAAACGGAGGATTTAGCTAAGGATGAATCGGTAATAAAGGAACTTGAGTCTTTGGCTACTCTGCTTAACTAAATAAATCAGCCTTATGATGGTAGAATAGTATGGAACTTATAAAAACAACGAGATGATAATTCTGTATAATAAAAAGTGCTAATAAAAATTAGCACTTTCAGGAAATATTCTAATATTTTTAGTGTCTACTTTAAAGGAGCATGTTCATTTTTGATACACCCTTAGTTTAAGTCTATATAAATATTTCCTCAATAGTCTCACCAATAATTTTTATACCCTTCTCAATATCCTCCTCAGACAACCTAGAAAGTCCAAGTCTAAGAGTATTTTCACCCCTATCATCAATATAAAATAAATCCCCAGGCATAAAAATTACATCTTTTTTATAACATTCATCTAGAAGTTTTCTAGTATCCAAATCTTTGAAAATTAA
This sequence comes from Clostridium sp., assembly GCA_022782605.1. Taxonomy (GTDB): domain Bacteria; phylum Bacillota; class Clostridia; order Peptostreptococcales; family Peptostreptococcaceae; genus Terrisporobacter. The sequence goes on from JALFMW010000058.1 coordinate 1,618, forward strand.
GAATAAATGTAGACCACCATCTCCTAGAATATGCTCGCAGTTTATGTACTTTTCAACACACTTTTTGGCAAAATTAAACTTATCGCCGTAGTATTTACGAGTCTTTTTAATATATTTTTCAAAAGCTCCATTTTGAAGATAATCATAAAGAATGCCTTGATCTAAAAAGGAAACATGTATAGTTGTAGCTCTTTTTACACTTTCCAATCTATTTATAAGTTTTTTATCACCAAGAAGCCAGCCTATTCTAAGTCCAGGGAATAATATTTTTGAAAAACTACCTATATAAATAACACCATTGCTATTGTTGTCTAAAGAACAAATAGGGAAGATGTGTGAAGAAGAGTAAAGAAGTTCTTCATTAAAACCATCTTCAATAATAGGTATATTGTTTTTCTTCATTAAATTATAAAACTTATATCTATTTTCTGGAGACATAACCATTCCCGTTGGATTATGATAAGAAGGTGTAATATATGAAAACTTTATCTTATTTTTATATTTTTTTAGCTTTTTATCTAAATCATCAAAATCAAGACCTTTTTCGTTCATATTCATGGGAATTATATTTACTCCATGGGATTTCATAATTTTAATAGAAGTATTATGCGTTGGATTTTCGCATAATATATAGTCCCCATGATTGGTTAGTGTGGAAATTACAAGATTTAATCCTTCAGTAAAACCGTTAACCATTAGAATATCTTTATGTGTAGTATCAACGCCTTTTTTATTCATATATTTATGCAAATAATCAATTAATGGTTTATAACCTTGGGCATATCCATAATTCAAAAGCTTATGACCTTCAAGATTAAATCTATTTAAAAATGACTTTTTTAACTCTTCCATATCAAATAGCTCACCATCGGGAGCAATACTCTTAAATGAAATTTGACCAGATTTCCAACGAACTTCGCTTTTCATAATATCCATATCATTGGTTGTCTTCATATAATCATTTTCAAAATGCTCATAATCAATTTGCCAATGGCTATTATGTATGATATTTTCACTATTTACAAATGTGCCTCTACCAGATAGGGAATAAATAATTCCATCAGACTTCAATTCTTCATAGGCTAATACTATGGAATTTCTACTTACCTTTAAAATAGAACTAAGCTCCCTTGTGGAAGGAAGCTTAGAGTTGTGAGGAAGAAGACCTTTTGAAATCATCTCCTCTAAATAATTCTTTATCTGAATATATATTGGTTCTTTATCATTAATTGTTAAATCGGAGAATAACAAATTATCACCTCTAAGCTTTATTTATATAAGTAATTATATAAAATAAACTTATTGTAGTCTAGATTCTTATTTTAAAGAAGTCTCCATGATTTTATCAACTAATTCACTATAAGATAATCCTTTAGCATTGGCACTTCTAGGAATTAAACTTGTAGGTGTCATACCTGGTAGAGTATTTAATTCAAGAACGTAGAAAGTACCATTTGATAATATAAAGTCAGCTCTTACATAAGCTCTACAGTAGAAAGTATCCCAAACTGCTTTAGATGCTTTGTTTATTTGTTCTTGTAAATCTTTTTCTAAATAAACAACTTCTTCTTTAGCAGCATTTACACCAGTAGAGTATTTTGATTCAAAGTCAAAGAATCCTGTAGGCGATGATATTTTTATTGTTGGATAAACTTCTCCATCAAGTATGAAAGAAGTATATTCTTCTCCTGGAAGGTAAGCTTCTATCATCACTATATCATCAACTTCTAAACCAGCTCTAACTGCATCTTCTACATCTTCTCTACACTCAACTTTAAATGTTGCAACAGAAGACCCACCACTATTTGGTTTTATGAAAACTGGATAACCCATTTCTTCTATTTTGTCATAATCTATATCTTCAATTGATTTAGCTATAGTCCAATCAGCTGTAGGAATTCCAGAATCCCTAAGCATTTTTTTAGTTATATTTTTATCCATACACATAGCAGATGTTAAAGGTCCACATCCTGAATAAGGTATATCCATAGATTCTAGTATTGATTGTACTGTACCATCTTCACCATATTTACCATGTAACATTAAGAAGGCAAACTCAATTCCT
>JALFMW010000036.1 GCA_022782605.1 Clostridium sp.
CCCATAATTAAAGCTCCTCCAACCATATTACCAAGAGTTACTGCTACTAAGTTGTAAATAGATCCAGCTAAGGTTGCTCCTTGAATAGCTGGTGATATAAGTGCAATACTAAATATTGTCATATTAGCCACACTATGTTCAAATCCACTTGTTATAAAAGTGAATAGACATAAGAATATAATTATAAGTTTTGCAGTATCATCATTTGTTTTAAACGAACATAAAACCGCTACACAAACTAGTACATTACAAAGAATTCCCCTAAAGAATAGCGACATAAATGGTGCTGATGCTTTTGCAATGGAAGTCGTTGCGAAAAATTCCATCACCGCGCCTTCATTTACAAGACCTGTTCCTACAAATAAAGCTCCTACTAAAATTGAACCCAGTAAGTTTCCTAGAAAGCTGAACAACCAAACTTTACTCATCTCACTTACTTTAACACCTTTATTCATAGCTCCTACAGTCATAACCATATTATTACCAGTAAATAATTCAGTTCCTGTCATTATAACAAGACTTAAAGCCACTGCAAATGATAGTCCCATAACTATTTTAGTTGCGGGAGAGCCTGATGCACTTAGCAATCCTCCAACTGTGAATATTAATATAATTCCAAGTCCCACATATAAACCTGCAAAGGCCGATGATACTAAATACTTAAGCTTACTATTATTCAGTAAATTAATTTTATTCTTTGCTGCATTTGTTAATTTTAACACTGTTTCGTTATGCATAATAAACCCTCTCTTTTATTCAGTTATTTTATTTTTCTAGTATTTTATACCGCCCCAATAAATATTTTCATTTACCTTAACAATATCTGCAAACTCTACACCTTCTAGAGCCCACTTTTTATATTCCATAAAACCAGTTCTATCAATTATATATCCTATATGTTCTTTTCCACCTGGAGCATCTTTATCTATATACTCTTTTACAAATTTATAAGTGTTAAGAACTATTTTTATAATAGATTCTTCATCTGCCCACACTAGGAAATCTTCAGCAAGTCTTGGATTTTTCTTTCCTGTTCTACCCATTATAGCTAGTCTGTAGTATTTATTTTCGTCCCTAGTCCATGCACTTGTCGGGCAATTTAGAGTACATTCCCCACATCCTATACATTTATCATGGTCTCTTACTATTTTGTAGTTTTCCATTTTTAAAGCACCTGTAGAAAGCTTTTCACATTTCTTTACACAAGCCCCACAAGATATACATCTGTCTTTATCATATAGAGGAAGTGTCATTCCTATTATTCCAAAGTCATGTGTTCTTGCTTTTATACAGTCATTTGGACATCCTGTAAAAGCAATCTTGAAGTGTAAATCATTAGGAAATACAGCTTTTTCCATCTTCTTTGCAAATTCTGTAGTGTTGTACTGAGCCTTTGGGCAGACTTTATTTCCTATACAAGCACAGATATTTCTAGTCCCTGCTGCTGGATAACCTGTATCCTTATGTTCTTGATTAATATCCATTTTTTCTATTACAGGTTGAATTATCTTGTTTACTTCTTCCATATCTTCCATCTTGATTCCAAGAATTTCAAAACCTTGTCTAGTTGTGATATGAACTTGACCATTTCCATATTCATTAGCTATTTTTGAAACTATCATCAAACTTTCTGGATCTACACATCCTCCAGGAATTCTAACTCTTAGAGAAGTTTCATATTTTTGCTTAGTAATCCTATAAGCATTTTTCATTACTTTTTTAGTATTTACATCTCTTAACATTAATGATTCCCCCTAGTCTATAAGATTTTTTGCATAAGAATAATCAAATACAGGTCCATCTATACAAATATAAGTATCATCTATCTTACAATGGCCACATTTTCCTACTCCACAGCACATTTTTCTTTCATAAGAGACCCAGATATTTTTCTCATCTAAATCTCTTTTTAAGAATTCTCCCACAGTGAACTTCATCATCATCGGTGGTCCAACGACAATAGCAGACATATTATTTATATCTTCTATCTTAAGTTCTGGTATATATTTAGTTACAAGCCCTATATTACCTTCATATCCTTCTTCTGCTGAGTCAACTGTAACTAAAATATCTAATTTTTCTGACCATCTTTTTAAATCATCTTTGAATAAAACATCTTTTGGTGATTTGAAACCAACTATTAATTTAAAGCTTTTACATTTGTCAGGATTATTATAGAAGTGCTCAACTATTCCTCTAACTGGTGCTAAACCACTTCCTCCAGCCACTACTACCACTTCTCTTCCTTCATATAAACTTACGTCAAATCCATTTCCATAAGGTCCTCTTATGAAGAATTTATCTCCTACTTTGTATTTGAATAATTCACTTGTAACCTTCCCAACATTTCTGATAGTAAAATCTATATAATCTTCGCCATATCCACTTACTGATATTGGGGATTCACCATATTTAGGTATTGATATTTCAAAGAATTTTCCTGGAAGTACACCTTTAGTAGAAGTTTCTACTTTAAAAGTCCATTCTATATCTGTATGTTTTACTATTTCTCTTATTTGGGCTGATGATGGTATATATCCGTTCATTTACTTAACCTCCTCTTTTACTGAAACTATATCGTTAACTTTATCTATACACTCAGAGAATGATATATATTGTGGACATGCATCGTCACATCTTCCACATCCTACGCACATTTGATATCCAAATCTTTTATTAAAGTCATGAATTTTATGCATTACTTTAAATCTCATTCTTTCCCCTTGTTTTTTTCTAAATGAATGACCACCAGCCATATCTGTATATCCATCTACTTGACATGATGCCCATACTCTTCTTCTTTCGCCTACATTTTCATTTTCTTTGTAGAAGATATCTTGCATTGTGAAACAAGCGCAAGTTGGACAGACAAAATTACATCTTCCACAAGCTATACATCTTGCATCATATTCATTCCACATTTCATGTTTTGATAGTGACACGGCATCTATATTTTCTGGTATTTCAACTGATATATTATTTTCCTTAACGAAATCTACTTCAAATTCATATGATTGCCCATTAAATACATTTAGTTCTTCATCCTTTATATCTAAGTACACTTCATTTTCTCTTATATTTAATCCTATTGAGTAATCTTCTGCTTTATTTGAATTCATACTTACACAGAAACAGTTTCTGTAGCTTTCTCTACATCCTATAAGAACAAATTTCACTTTATCTCTAAGTCTCTTGTAGAAGAAATCCTTTTCCACACCATTTCCTAAGTAAATTTGATCTAATCTTTTTATGCCATTTAAATCACAAGCTCTAAGGAAAACTAATAATTTCTTCTCGTTTTCATCACTTGTTTTAAATTCTTTTTCTGTAAAATAAAATAAAACTTGATTTATTGGTAATATAGTTTCCTTTGCAGAAAAATTAGATTTTTTATTAAATTCTATATCCTCAATATTCTCTATTTCTTCATATTTTGTTAAATCTGTGTCAGAATATGTTCCTTTAAAAGGTGTTGTGACTGGTGCTAATATTTTGTATTCTAACTTTAATCTTTCTAAACCTTGATTAAAAGCTTGTTTATCTAATTTAATCTTCATATATTCTCCTCCCTTATACTTCCTTGGAAAAATATTAACATCTTTTCAGTATAAAAGTCTGTGATAATAATCACAAACTTATAAATAAATTATAATTTTTTTATATAGTAATAAAATTTTAATTTTATCTGAAATTACAGAAAATTTAATACTCCAAAATTAAAATTTAATATTTCATATTAAATAAATAAAGTACCATTACTGGTACTTTATTTATTTAATCTATGAATTTTTAAAATACAAGGATAATTCATATTGTTTAATATATATCTTTTTATTTTCAAACTTAACTAAATTTTTATCTTGTAAAACTTTCATTGCTCTGGATAAAGTTTCTCTCTTACAACCTAACATATCTGCCATATATGTAATTGTTAAATCAGCATTTATCAAAGTCCATTCATCTTTATTAATACCAAATTCTCTTCCCATTCTATATAATTTGGCTGCTAACTTTTTATCCATTCTTATGGATACAGAGTTCTTCAACTGTCTGTAAAGTCTTCTATTTAAATTTTGTATATGAGATAAGATGTTTTTTGTTAGCTGAAAATCTTCTTCCATAACTTTAAGAAGATCTTTCGAGTTACACTCAAGTAGTTTAGACTTCTCAAAGGCTTTACACGAAACTGTTGTAGTTTTATTTTTATCTATTAATACATCATTTATCATCTGACCATTTCTCAAAATAAAAATTATTTTACGTTCGCCACTCTCAGTTATTTTGAATAAAGAAATTTTTCCTTCTTCTATAAAATAAACTCTCTCAACTACTTCTCTTTCTAAAAATAAAACTTCTTTTTTGTTAAGTTCTCTACGTCTGAGTATTTTGCCCAGCTTCTCATAAGTTTCTTCATTTAAATTCTTAAATACCTCTATATTTTTCATAGCTCATCCTATACATTAAACTTATTTCTATGTATTTTATTTTCATCAAACTTATCAATAAATATATTTTTTTCTTCACTATATCCTATTGGAATCAAGGCATATGGAATTAGATTCTCCGGTATATTTAATGTTTCTCTAACTTTATTTACAAGTTTTTTCTTTGGAAATACACCTACCCAACATGCTCCTAAACCTTGGTTGACACTTTCAAGTAATAAGTTTTCAGTACATGCGCCTAAATCTTGTATCCATTTACCTGCTTTTATAAATTTATCTTTATTAGCCAAAACAACTATACATATGGGTGCATTTTTTACATGAACTGATCTATGATGTGTTGTTGATAATTTTTCAAGCAGCTCACTATCGTCAACTATAATAAACTCCCACGGTGATGCATTTTTAGATGATGGTGCTTGCATTCCTGCCTTTATAACTTCTATTATTTTCTCTTCTTCTACTCTTTTATTCAAATATGTTCTAATGCACCTTCTATTTTTTATAACTTCCAACATGATATATCCCCCATTTAATCAAAAAATTTAAAAATATTTTTTAAAAATACACTTTTTATTATTCTATCAAATTTACCTTATTTGTAAAACCTTTTCATAGAAAATACTAATTATTTTATACATCATGAAATTATTCGCATTATATTTTAAACATTTTTCAAATGCAAATTTTCTCAATATTTTAAAAACTTAGTCGTATAAAAAAAATTATAGATGAAGTTTTACACAATATGTCCTACTATTATTATTAAATAAAGTTTTTAGATAAATAAAAATTATAAAATTATAATAAGAGGTGAGTTATTAATGATATTAAACAATGCTGAAATGTTAATCAATCATATCAGAGATTTAATTTATGTGCAAAAAATACTACGAGAAATAAGAGAAAGCTCTTCTCTAGCTGAAAAAAAATCTATCTTGGCTCAACATAAAAATAATGAAAATTTAAAAGCAGTTATAAAATATGCCTATAGTCCTGATATAAACTTTGGGGATAATGTAGTAGAAAATATAATAAATTTACCTGAAAGCAATACTTTAGATGATGTTTACTCTGTTTGGTATATGCTAGACAAACTCGCTTCCAATAATACTAATTCTTATATAAAGCAAGAATTTAAAGATTATATGGCTTTTTTCCCAGATATTGAAGAATTAATTACAGGAATTATTACTAAAGATTTAAATCTTGGTATGAGCATAGTATCTATAAATAAAATATTAAAAGTATTAGATTTAGATAGCTCTCAACTGGCTATTTCAAACTGGTTTCATAAATAAAAAATCCTATCAAAATGATAGGATTTTTTATTTATCTTATTTTACAACTTTATTCATACTCTATAGTCTCCATAAAATCTTTTACAAATAATTTAAAATCTGCATCAAGTACCTTAACATCCTTAAGCAAGTTATATAAGATTTCTTGATTCTTATTCCATTTATCTGAATTAATTGTTACAAGTCTATGTGACTCTCTTTCTTTTTTATAATCAGCAATAGTTGGTGGACGGAACATCATCAATTCACAACTATCTTTATAATATCCTGTATCTTTAGATATCACATTCTTATCAACAAGTGTATCGAAAGTAGTTATTCCAAATTTATTACTATCTATTTCCCATTGTTTCTTAGTTATTGGAGGTAAAACTTCCTCTCTATTAAATGGAAAGTATTCACTCTTTAAATTTTTATTTTCTATTATTTGTTTTGAATCATTTGTAAGAGCTACGAAATAATAGTCTTTAACGTTTTTAAAATTATTATTCCAATATTCTAGCATAGTCCAATTTTCAAATTGTCTTACCATATCATCATTATAAATCTTGCTAACTTCAGGTGACTCAATAATTATACTATTTATACATTCGCATTCTTCTAAAGTATTTTTATATGCTTGAATAAATCTATATAAAACCGCTAACTGAACATTAACATTATCTCCACTACTTTTATAAGATTTAGGCAAGTACTCATTGTCAATTTCTTTAAGTTGTGTCATCTTCAATGCACTGTATCCATAAGAAGTAAATTTAACTATAACAAATAATATATATTTATCATTTCTTTTTGTTGTAGCTTCAATAATTAAATCAACCTTACCAAATTGATCAAAACAAGGATCCACAAAATATTTGACCATTTCCACATCATCAACCCATTCAAGTTTGCTCTTATCCCCCAACACAATAGTTCTTAAAAATTGCTTTTGCTTTGCTATATCCCCCTGTGTATCCAATACTATAGAATTTAATATGCCTCTTTCTCCATAATATACAACCTCTCTACTCATAACTTCTGCCTCCTTGAATACTCAAATCGTAACATAAATCTATATTCTTATTTAATTCTACTTATTAATCTAAATTCCTTTATATATTTGACTTAAATTTATTATATTTTTAATCAATAAATATCAAAACCTACTGTTCATTTAAGAGTATATAAAAAGACGAACCATTAGGTTCGCCTTTTTAATTATATTATCTTGCCCATACACATGATTTTTTAGTGAATAATAATTTTGTACCTATCTTAACATAACCAGTTTTTCCTTCAGTACTTTTAACTTTTATAAGTTTTTTATTTCCATTTTTATATAATTCAGTTATATATATTTTACTACCTTTGTTTATTTTGAATTTTACTTTGTTACAGTTTTTATCACTATAAACAGTTATATTTTTAGCTGCTACATATTCATTATTTTTAACTATACCAAAGGTTTTAGCACTATATTGGTTATAAACTTTATATCCATCAATTCTTACTTTACTATAGCAGCAAAAACATCCTATTGCCTTAGAAAAGCTTTCATATCTTCCCCTATCGTATTCTTTAAATGTAATCATGCCACTTTTTGAATCGTAACTATTCAAAATTGCATCATCATAAGATTTATATAATTTACATATATTATCTTTAAATTTAAGTATCTTTGTACCATAAGTACTATCAACTGCATAACTTAAAACAATCTCTTTACTTTTATCATTTTTATTAAAATCATAAAGTTTAACATTATAATTGAATGCATCTTTATCAAAATCTGAAATTAAGGTTTTTGTTGTATTGTTTACCTTTATCTTTAATTTATCTCCACTTTCATATACTTTTATTGTGTCATTTTTCTTGTCTCCATCCAAATCACATTTATAAATAATTCCTTTAGTTAACTCTTTTATATTTTTACTAGCTGCATATGTATTACTTATATTGTCTGCTAAAATACTTCCAGTTATAATTGCCAATGTTAATAATAATACACATACTTTTTTTAATAATTTCATAAATATCACTCCCTCTAATTCAATTCTAGTACATTATTTTTAAATATTGGCTATTGTTGAAAATTTGTAACTTTTTACTTTATAAGTAATATCAAATTATAGAATGATATAAAAAAAGCCTATGTATCTCTACATAAGCTTTTCATAAACTTGTTTAAAATCTTTTTATTGTAATTTTATTTTTCGAATATTTTTTCTATTTCAACTACATACATTGTATGATAATCTCTTTCTGGATAAGATGTATCAATTATACTCTCATCAATAAAGAATTTTTCTTTTAAAGGTTGAGCATAAAGTTTCTTGCATATTAATGTTAGTCTACTCTCTTCAAAATATGGTACATCATCATATTCTTTGACAGTTAAATTAGTTTTTGAAATCTTATCTTCATCTTTCCCTGAAATTGTACCTAAGTATTTTAATTCTTTTCTATAATCATTCGGTAAAACAGATATAGAAAGTTTATCACTAAAGTCTACAAACTCCTTTGTATATCTTTGAGGTCTTATGAAAATAAAGGCAACCTTCTTATTCCATAAAACTCCAAGTCCTCCCCAAGATGCTGTCATAGTGTTTACTTTTCCTTCTTTTTGAGCAGTCAATAAAAGCCAGTCTTTACCTATGGTATTGAAAACATTCTCATTGAAATCATCATAAGATATTTCCTTCATAGTATATACCCCTCCTTATTTTATAACTCATACATTCTATTTAAACGTATATTCAAATTATAAACTTAAATTTTTTAATGTCAAATTTAACCATTTATAATATTGAATTGTTTATTCTTTTATTTTTAACTTAAGCAAGCTGCTTTTAAATTTCTAATTGTTTTCTACAAGTATCAACTATACTTTTTAATAAATTATAAGTTAAACCTGCAATTTCTGATGAAGATTCTTCACAGCCACCTTCCATCCACTTCTTTAAAATTCCAATATACCCACTTTTGAAAAATGAATAAACGTAACCTAAATTACTTTCTCTTTTATTAAATTTTTCTTTAAGTTGATCTCGTAAATGATTTTCTACCATTTCTTCTAGTTTAAATAAAAAACTTAAATCTCCATTTTTACTAAATATACATTTACAAAAATCATAATTATTTTTTATAACGTTACACATATCTTCCATAAACTCATGAGTTTCTCTTGATATATCATGTATCTCACTATGTCTTTCAATATGTGCCTTGAATATTTCTAATAATTCATTATAAAGTTCCATTTCTAGCTTTTGCAACATATCTGGTATATCGCAGTAATAATTATAAAAAGTAGATCTATTTAAGTCAGCTGTTAATACAAGTTCTTTAACTGTAATATTATTAACAGGCTTTTCTTTCATTAGCTCTATAAGACTATTTTTTAATGCTTCTTTTGATTTTCTAATTCTTCTATCTTTTTTTGTATCCATAATATTGTTCCTTTCATGTATATATACAACATTTTGTTGAAAAATGTCGATTATCATACATTTTTTTAATATTTAATGATTGCACTATTAACATTATAAAATTATAATTCTTATTATAACAAAAACAACATCATGTTGTTTATAAAAACTTAATATTTTATTGAAAGGTGAATGATATGCTAAAAAAAGAATGGAAAAATCTATTCAAAAACAAATTTCTTATTGTAGCTCTTATTGCTATTATAACTATTCCTACTATATATACTACCTTATTCTTAGGTTCTATGTGGGATCCTTACGGAAAAGTAGATAATCTTCCTGTTGCAGTTGTAAACGAAGACATACCTACAACTTATGAAGGTAAAGATGTTAATGTGGGAGAAAAATTAGTAGATAAATTAAAAGATAATGATTCATTAGCTTTTAATTTTGTAGATAAAGAAACTGCTACAAATGGTTTAGAAAATGGTACTTACTACATGGTAATTACTGTACCTAAAGATTTTTCAAAAAATGCAACTACTTTACTAGACAAAAATCCAAAGAAAATGGTTTTAGAGTATGCAACAAATCCTGGTAAAAACTATATTGCTAGTAAAATGAGTCAAAGTGCTTTATCTAAAATTCAAACATCTATAGCTAATTCAGTAACTGAAACTTATGCTCAAACAGTTTTTGAACAGTTTGAAACTATGGGTGATAGTCTTGGTGAGGCTGCTGATGGAAGTTTAGAACTTAAAGATGGGCTTACTAAACTAGAAGATGGTGGCGTTAAAATTAGTGATGGATTAAATACTTTATCTGAAAGTATGTTAACATTTACGGATGGTACAACTACTTTATCTAATGGTCTTGATACATATTTAGCTGGTGTAGAAACTCTAAGTTCTGCATCCAAAGAATTAGCTGACGGTGCATCAAAATTGTCTGCTGGTGCTAATAAGTTAAATTCTTCCGTTCAAGGAATTAACATACCGACTGTTGAATTAAGTGACGAACAAAAAAGTACTATAAAAAATACTGCTGCTTCAAGCGTATCTGGATATGCTGATCAATTGTCATCAGGTATAGGTAATGCAGTAAGCAATAAAGTATCTTCTACTTTAACTGCTGATGCTACAGTTAGTGCGATATCTTCAGCTATACTTGAAGATTCTAATATAGCTCAAATGATTGGTGCACTTCAAGCAGTTGGATATACAAAAGAACAAGCTCAAAGCCTAGTTGTTGGTATAGTTTCTAATACTTTAAAAGGTGTATCTGGTAATATAACAGCATCTTCTATAACAGAGGCAATTTCTCCAACAGTTTCTTCTACTGTAGGTCAAATAGCTGGTGGAGCTGCTGAAAAAGGTGCTTTAGCTGTTGCTAATCAAGTAAACTCAAGTCTTTCATCATATGAAGAAATGTTTACTACTTTAAAATCAGCTACTAAAACTCTTTCAGATGGTTTAAGTACTTTAAGTACTGGTGCTAACAAATTAAATGCTGGTGCTAATAAACTTGTTTCCAATAATTCAGCTTTAAAGTCTGGTATGAGCTCTCTTTCAAGTGGTGCTAACAAAATATCATCTGGTGTTAATGAATTACACACTGGTTCTGTAACATTAACTGATGGTTTAAAAACTGCATCAGAAGGAACTGAAACATTACAATCTGGATTATCTGAGGGTGCTAACAAACTGAAAGATAAACTTGAATTTGTGAGTGATTCAACTTCTGATATGTTCTCTGCTCCAGTTGATAGTGAAGAAACTCAAATAACTAATGTTCCTGATAATGGACATGCAATGGCAGCGTACATAATGATTGTTGGTCTTTGGGTTGGAGCTATGGCATTCTGCTCAGTTTATCCAATATCTAAACAAAAAGGTCAAATAAAATCAGGATTCGGATTCTGGTTAGGCAAAGCAAGTATAATGTATCCTGTTATGATTGCCGCTTCATTAGTAATGGTTGGCGCATTAGGTTACTTCAATGGATTTAACCCCGCTAACTTAGGTGAAACTTTATTAATTGCTTCTTTAGCAGCTGTTACATTTGTAAGTATGCTTTACTTATTAAATGTGGTATTTGGAGTTGTTGGTAGATTCTTAGGATTAGTATTAATGATTATTCAGTTATCTGGAGCAACGGGTACTTATCCAGTTGAATTATCTGGTGAATTTGTAGGAAAAATAACAAATTACCTTCCATTTACTCATGTTGTTAAAGCTTTCAGAGAAAGTATATCTGGTACTCCAGTTGCAAGTGAACACTTAGTATTCCTTGGAATTGTGGCTATAGTTTCAATTGTGTTAACAATTACTTTCTTAGAATTTAAAGTAAGAGCTGGACATGAAGAAGATTTAATGGATGATGACTACAACGAAGAATTAGTTGTATAATTTTAAAAGGACTCTGTTACAAACAGAAGTCCTTTTTTATTTCTATTATATAGACCATATACATGATTTATTTTTTTATTTCAATATAGTATTATACTCCTGAATATGCAGCAAATGCTCCATCTACTGTTATAACTGTTCCATTTACAAATCCTGAAGCTTCATTAGATACTAAGAATAATAATGGTCCTACTAACTCTTCTAGTTCACCAAAACGCCCCATTGGAGTTCCTGCTAATATTTTTTCAGTTCTAGCAATTGGTGTTCCATCTTCATTCCATAATGGGTGACCATTCTTATGATGATATTACATCACAATTTATAAAATATGATAATAATTTTCATAAACTAATATTCCGTATTGCTGGAAAAGAAAGTATTTGGGATATGATTTTTGGTATTAATCAACATTATGAAAGATTTCGTGCATTGGTAAATCTATATGGAGAGAATAATGTACAAAACTTATACAAACAACATTGCACTATTGTAGAAGCTCTCAATAAAAAAGATTTTAACACTTTGCAAGAGCATATTAATAAACATATTTATGATGGTTTTAGAAATAGTTCAAATGTAATAATGGAATATTCTAATTACTTTATTAATTATCATGAATAGCACACCATTCATAAGACTCTTAAAATAAGGCTCTGTTAGCTTACTTCGTGATAATTATAATAAAAAATAACCATACCTTAGTAATTTCAATTTCTAAATACTAAATACTAAGATATGGTTGTTTAATTTGTTGTAAGTAGTTCGTACTAGATTAATATTACGATTTATCATATGGAATTAGAATTAGATAATCAATAAATGTACTTATTAGTTATAAAAACTTGCCAAATTATTTTTTAACTGTCTCCATAAAATCTTCACAACTTTTCCTTATATTAAGAATAAGCACTCAAAAAGAAAGGAGAAAATATTTTGAGAGATAATGTGAAAGAAGTAATACTTAAAATTGAAGGTATGGTATGTGTTAACTGTGAAAATCTTATTGAGGATATACTTTTAGATAATAATGGGGTTAATAAAGTTGAAGTCTCATATACCAAAGGTTTAGCAAAAATAAATTATAATGAAAATAAGACATCTATAAATGATTTGATAAGAGTTATTTCTGAAAACGGATACAAAGTTATTGATTTTAGTAACGAAGTAAATGAAGATTTAAGTAATAAAAATAAAAAAAGTAAGAAAAGAGATATTGACTGCGCAAATAAAGATGAAGATAATACTTTTCTAATTATAATAATAATACTAGGTGTTATATTATTACTAAAAAAATTTGGAGTTTCAAATATTTTCAGTGTATTTCCAACGCCAAATGAAAATACAAGTTATAGTATGTTGTTTATCATAGGTTTGTTTACTTCACTTCATTGTGTTTCAATGTGTGGAGGTATTAATTTATCACAATGTATAAACTATAATGATACTATTGATAAAGGTACATTATCAACAATAAAACCTGCTTTTTTATATAACTTAGGCCGTGTGATTTCTTACACTATCTTTGGGGCCATAGTAGGAGGAATTGGTTCTATAATAAGTTTTACTGGATGGATGCAAAGTTTAATTCAGTTAATTGCTAGTATATTTATGATTATAATGGGATTAAATATGTTAAATATTTTCCCTTGGCTTAGAAAACTAAATCCTAGGATGCCAAAAATATTTGCTAAAAAGTTTAAGTCTAAAAATAATAATAGTCCATTTTTTATAGGGTTATTAAATGGATTTATGCCATGTGGTCCATTGCAAGCAATGCAAATTTATGCTATTTCCACAGGTAGTGTAACAAAAGGTGCTATTTCCATGTTTTTATTCAGCTTAGGAACAGTACCATTAATGTTTGGATTGGGCACATTAAGTTCTTACATGAGCAAAAAATTCTCTAATAAAATTATGAAGTTTGGAGCAATACTAGTTATTGTTCTTGGTTTTTCCATGTTTAATAATGCTTTAGCATTATCAGGAATTAATTTTTCTCAAGGTTCAGAAAATGATTCTGGAGTTAGGGCTGAAATACAAGATAATATTCAAGTAGTAACTACAAAGTTAAAAGGTGGAACATATGAACCAATTATTGTTGAAGTAGGAAAGCCTGTAAAGTGGAATATACAAGTTTCAAATGGTAGTTTAAATGGTTGTAATAATAAAATAATTATAAGAGAATATGAAATAGAAAAAAGTTTAGAAATGGGAGATAATATAATAGAATTTACTCCAACCGAGGCAGGAACTTATACTTATTCATGCTGGATGGGAATGTTAAGAAGTAAGATATATGTAGTTAATCCTGGACAAGAGCCTGAAATTTCAGAAAACTTACAAAATGGATTAGATACACTTAATAAAATAAATTCGAATTATAAAATATCTACTGATGAAGTTGCAGTAGCCAAAGTATCAGGAAATGAACAGGTAGTTAATATAAATATTGAAAATGGTAGATTTACACCGGCAGTAATAATAATTCAAGAGGGATTGGAAACTAAGTGGAGTATAAATAATACTGATAATAAAAGTATATCTCTAGCATTTCCTATTTATAATCAAGTAGTAGATATGAACAAGGGAGATAATGAAATTTATCTAATTCCAAGCGAAGACTTTACCTTTGCAGAAGAAAATTACAATTACTTTGGGTATGTGAAGGTTGTCAAAGATATTGACAATATAAATCTAGATGGAATTAAAGAGGAGGTAAAAAAATATAAAATTTCTGAGAAAGACTATTTATCTGTGAATAGTCAAGCAAGTTGCCACTAATTAGATTAAAAGTAGACAAAGGAGTTATATAATCATGAGTAAAAAGAAAATATTAATTGTAGAAGATGAAATAAAAATTCTAGAAGTTGTCACTTCATTAATGGAAAAACAAGGCTACGAAGTTTATCAAGCAGAAGATGGAAAACAAGCACTAAAAATATTTTATAACAATGAGATTTCATTAATTATATTAGATCTTATGTTACCTGATATATCCGGAGAAGAAATCTGTATGAAAATAAGAGAAAAATCTAGAGTTCCAATTATAATGCTAACTGCAAAAGTTGATGAATCAAATCTTTTACAAGGACTAGATATTGGGGCTGATGACTATATAACAAAGCCATTCAGTTTAATGGAATTAGTTGCAAGGGTAAAGGCTATATTAAGAAGAACATCAGAAGAATTAAATCCTTTATACAACTCATTTCAAAATGGAGATTTATATATAAATGTTGAAGCAAATATTATAAAAAAGAAAAATGAATTACTTAATCTAACCCAATCAGAATGGAAAATACTATTGTCTTTGATGAAATACCCCAATAAGGTATTTACTAGAGAAGAACTTATTCAAATAGCACTTGGAAGTAATTTTGATGGTTATAATCGTACTATAGATACCCATATAAAAAACCTTCGCCAAAAGATTGAAGATAATCCTAAGTCACCTGTATATATAATAACAGTATTCGGTAAAGGTTATAAGTTTGGAGGTGAATAACTTAATTGGAGCAAAGTATCAAAAGTAAACTATCCATATCTATAGCATTTATAGTTGTACTAACTGTTCTACTGATTAGTATACTTTCAAACTTGATTATAAAAAATGAATTTACTAAATATAAAGAAAAGCAACAGCTTGGAAAAATTGAAGAAATAGTTAATTCAATACAGGATCAATATAATATAAAAGAAAATAAATGGGACGAAAAAAATATTAATAATATAGGTATTTCATCATTAAATGAAGGATATATTATAAAAATTTACAACAAAGATAATAGTATATTATGGGATGCCAAAGTTGCTAATATGCAATTGTGTAAAGATATAATGGATGAAATATGCAAAGTTATGGAGAATAATTTTCAAGTTGCAAATGGTAAAATAATAAGTGAAAAATTTGAATTAACTAAATTTGGAAACAATATAGGAAATATGGAAATAGAATATTACGGTCCATTTTTCTTATCACAAAATGATTCTGAGTTCATAAAATCACTTAATTATATATTTATAGTTATTGGAATTGTTTCATTTATAATTGCTATTTGGGTCGGAAGTATATTATCTAAAAATATTAGCAAACCTATATCAAAGATGATAGGAGTAACTAAACATATTGCAAATGGAGAATATGAATATAGATTTGATAAAAATACTAAAATAAAGGAATTATCTGAATTACAGAACTCTATTAACCTTATGGCAGATTCAATTGAAAATCAAGAAAATTTAAGAAAACAATTAACTGCAGATATGGCTCATGAATTAAGAACACCATTAACATCAGTAAGTACTCATTTAGAAGCTATGATAACTGGGCTATGGGAGCCAAGTAATAAGCGACTGGAAAGTTGTTATGAAGAGTTAAATAGAATTACTACTTTAGTAAAAGATTTAGAAAAACTTGCAAATGTGGAAAATGGATGTTATAAATTACAAAAAGTTCCATTTGATATGTTTGAGTTACTAAAAAAAGTTTCATATAATTTTGAATATAAGATAAAAGAAAAAAAAATCAAATTTGAATTAATTGGTGAAAAACTTATTATTGAAGCAGATCAAGATAGAATATATCAAGTTATTACCAATATATTATCTAATGCAATCAAATACACTAATAAAGAAGATAAAATAACAATTAAACTGTATAAAGAATCTGAATATGCTGTATGCGAAATTATAGACACGGGAATAGGAATTTCACAAAATGAGCTTCCATATATTTTCGAGAGATTTTATCGTGCAGATAAATCAAGAAATAGAAAAACAGGCGGAGCCGGAATTGGTCTAGCTATTGTTAAATCAATACTTCAAGCACATAATGGAAAGATACAAGTAAATAGCCAATTGGGAAAGGGTAGCTCTTTTAAAGTGTTTTTACCTTTATAAATTGATAATTATATTTTCAGACTCATTTATTTATATAAAAAAATGAGAGCATAGCTCTCACCCTTTTGGTTCGTAATATATAACAATTACGAACTTAATTATATTATATATGATTAATCACGAAGTTAGCTAACAGAGCCTAAAATAAAAACTCCCAGTTTATAATATATAAACTAGGAGTTTAATTATTGCTTTTTATCTATAAAACTCTTCTAGCATTTACATATGCTTTCACATAGTAAGAGCTAGTTAAGTCATTTATTACAACTTTTCCTTGACCTGACGCTGCATGTATAAATTTATTATTACCTATATATATCCCACAGTGTGTAACTGCGCCATTATTAGGTCCTGAAGTATCAAAGAATACTAAATCTCCTGCTTTTAAATTCTTTTTGCTTACAGAAGTTCCATATCTACTTTGAGCCGAAGATGTTCTTGGCAATGTTTTTCCTGCAGAATTTTTAAATACATAATATGTAAATCCTGAACAATCAAATCCATTTGGTCCTTGTGCTCCCCATACATATGGTTTACCTAAAAGCTTCTTAGCATAATTAATTACCTTACTTGAAGATGTAGAAGTTGAAGAGCTTGAAGTAGATGATGTACTTGAAGAAGCTGTTGATTGCTTTTTACTACTTAGATATGAACTTGATACATATCCTGTAGTACCTCCCACCTTTACTTTTGACCAGCCATTACTACTAGATACTAAAGTAACTTTCGTTCCTTTTGATAACTTCTTTATAACTGAATATTTTGTTGATGGACCTTTTCTTAAATTTAATCCAGCACTTGGTGTTACATACTTAGTGCTTTTTGATGTAGATGTAGATGTTGAAGCTGATGATGAAGATATGTAATCTTTATGTACATATCCTGTTTTAGAATTATATTTTATTTTTACCCATGAACCACTTTTTCCTAGATATGTAACTTTTGTACCTTTTTGTATTTTCATATAAGATTTATAATTAGTACTTGGACCACTTCTAAAATTTACTCTTCCTGTTATTGTTCTAGTTTCAGCAGCATATGAATCATTAACATTTGATATTGGTAAGACAAATGCTGTAGCTAATGTACCAGCTAATATATATTTTTTATTTATATTTATACTCATAATTAGTTAATTACAACTTAAATAAGCTGTAATTTTATCCTCCTTCCATTATCTATAACGATAAAATTTTATTTATAACTTTCTATTATTTTATAAGTATAACATAAAATTCCTTTTTTGACACAATTTTTTGTAACTTTTTTGTAACTTTAGTTTCTTTTTTGTAACCTTTTATATTTTTTAATATTTTATAGTAATAATAACAAAAAAATAGCTGACATTATAAAAGTCAGCTACTTAATTTTTATTCATAACATTTATTATTTAACAACATACCTACCATAGTATTTTGTCTACTTTTTAAAGTTGCTTCATCCCATTTAGATGATTTATCTAAAAATATCTTACTACTATTAAATACATCCATTCTATGTTTTAAATACTCTTCTTTTTTCTTGTTAAAATCTAAATTAGCCAGTTTAACATTTTTCTTGTTGCTTATTAATACAAGATTGGATAATTTATTAGTCCAATTTTTTCTCTGATTTTCTGTAAAATCACGTCTCCAATGGCTCTTCTTTAGTGGATTTTGAGGAAGAACATGTTCTATAGAGATTTCTTTGTAGTTAGATAAGTGTACTGAATTATCACTCATTAAATATTCTATTTTAAGAAGTAAATATTTAGTGTACTTCTTACCATAAACTTCTCCATTTATATTATTTCTAAATATGTTTTTATCTATATCAAACAATTCTTTATTTTCAAATAAAGTATCTATATTTTCTTTATTTACAATTTCTATTGTTTTAATAATGTTATTTAAGTTTTCACGTCTTTTTGATGGAGATACATTTGACATTAGATCTCCCACAAATTTATATTCTAATTTTTTTATAAATTTATCAAGATTATAATATTCAAACTTTAGGAAGTAACTCATAACTGCTGGTATCCATTCATCTGAATGTAGACCTATTTTCATTATAGTCACTAAATTTTTATACTCATTACTTAAATTTTCATCATTTAAATCGATTATTTTATCATAAATTTCATCCAACTCAATTAAGAAATCAATAGTATTTTTTCCTTTTTTCAAAATATTCTTTTGATAGATGTTTTTCTCATATTCATCTAGTAAATTTGATGCTGGTTTGTTTTTAAGAAGTATAGTTCTCACAAAAGATAAAAATCTATCAAATCCTTTATGATATTTTTCTTCTAAATACTCCCAATTTTTAGAGTATTCATCTAAATCTTCTTCTGGCACTTCTCCAATATTTATTGATTTTAGTATATCTGCATTAGATAGTGGTATCCCTCTATCATTTAATATGGTAAATAGCCTAAAAGCATCTTCTGTATTATCTGTAGATACATAAATGAAAAGCACATTATTTAATAAAAATACTGCAAATGCTTCCAAGTTTTCTTTACTTTCAAAAATATTATGCATACTACTTATAGCCTTTGCCATATTAGATACTGAAATATTGGTATCTTCATGATAGTTTATTAAGTCTTTCTTTTTCGTTGAACCATTGGCAATTATATAGTTTTTTACAAAGTCTTTTACTTTATCTCTTGTATTATATTTTATTCGATTTCTCGAAGGTACCTTTAGTAATTCATTTTCTTCTTGATATATCATCTGAGAAAGTGTCCACTTATATTGTGGCTTTTTCATCAAATCCCTTAGAACAGCCATCATCATACATAAAGTTGTAAGTCTTTGCTGGCCATCTAGTATTTCATATTCCTTAAACTCTTTCTCTCTTGTCCTTTTTAATACTAAAGCACCTAAAAAATATTCACTATTTTGTTTATTTTCGAAAGCATAATAAAGATCATCTATTAACTCTTGTATATTTTCTTCTTGCCATACATATGGTCTTTGATATTCTGGTACTATAAACCAAAACTCTTCTGAAAATATTTTCTTTAATATGCCTTTATTCGCTTCTATTAATCCGTTTGTCATTTTATATTATTACTCCTTTGGTGCTATTTACTTGTATATTAATCTTATCATAATAAGTTTTAAAATAATATAATTTATAATAAAATCAAACTTATATTTTATTTCATTTTCTTAGTTTTTATAAATCCAGTCTATAATATAATGAATTTTTCATTGGGCTGTTATTATAAGGCAATATTTTATAAAATCCATATCTTTCGTATAAATGAATTGCACTTTTTAAAAATGGAAGTGTATCTAGTTGAATTTTTTTGTAACCAATTTTCTTCGCATCATCTATAATTTGATCTACAAGTGCATCTGCAATTTTATTTCCTCTAAATTCTGGCTTAACATAAAGTCTTTTAAGTTCACAAGTTTTCTCATCAATATATTTTAAAGCTATACATCCAGCTACTTCCCCTTCTACTGTGGCTAAATATAATCTGCCCTTTGGAGGTCCATATTTAATATCTAAATTTTCTAATTCAGATTCATAATCTTGTAATTTTAAATATTTAGCAAAATCTTCGTCTTCTTTTACTAGCATATCTGTATATTCTTTAAAAAGCTCCTTGATCTTTTCTATAGATTTGTAGGCTTGTTTAATTTCTACTAACATAAAATCCCCCCATTTTTAAAAGATAAATATCCTTTTATTTTAAATATAGGTATTATTTATTACTATTTCAATATGAAGAATATTTTTATTTGCAAATATTATTAAATAGATTGTTTAATTTTTAAATCATAATATTTTATTTTAGTAACTAATAGTTGACAATCTTTTTTAATAAACTATAATGAACTTAAAAGTAAATAATTGCTAGGGGTGCTATTATTAGCTGAGAGGTTTTACCGACCCTTATACCTGATCTGGGTAATACCAGCGTAGGAAAGCTACATTCAATTCATAT
>JALFMW010000082.1 GCA_022782605.1 Clostridium sp.
ATCATCTATGCCAACTAATTTTAAAAGTTCATCCACTCTTTTATTTATTTCTTCCTTTGGATATTTAAAGCACTCAAGTGGTAGTGCCACATTTTCAAATACTGTTTTTCTCTCTAGCAGTGAAAAATGTTGAAATATCATTCCCAAATCTTTTCTTAAAAACCTAAGTTCATTTTCACTTAAATCTTTTACTTCTTTATCTTCAACTAAAATACTGCCATCTTCATAAGTTTCTAACCTATTTATACATCTTAGTAATGTGGATTTTCCAGCACCACTATGTCCTATAATTCCAAATATCTCACCTTTTTGCATATGTATATTAACATCACTTAATATTTGTGTATTCCCATAATACTTATTTAAATTTGATATTTTTATCATATTCATCCCCCCTTAAGCCTTCTAATTTAGTCTATTTTTATATTAAAGAAGCCTGAGTATAAACTCAGGCCAGTTGGCTAATTTATACTTATCTTTCAACTAATATTAGTTGCTGGAATTAGCACCTTGTACAAACGTACTGGTTGCCGGGCTTCATAGGGCCAGTCCCTCAGCCTCTCTTGATAAGAGTTTATTTAATTATATATAATAAAACTATATTTTTTTTTAGTCAATTATTTATTTATTTTTTTATAAATAACTTTTTTATTATTTAGTTGTTTTATGTGTATTATTTTCTTCTACAGTTCCTCTATTTATTCCAAGTCTTTCATTCATATTGTTTAGCATTTTTTCAAATTCATTAGTCTCATGTTCACCTTCTCTAGTTTTATCGTATACATATTTAATAAATTCGTCTTGATTTTTTTCATAATCTTTTTCTTTTATTTCATTTAATTTAGTTATTTTTCTGTCTATCTCTTTTATTAATTTTTCTCCTTCTCTTATTAAGTCTTCATTCATTTTATTTATTTCTTTATCATCAGTTTTTGCATCATTTTTTAGTCCATCTACAAAAGATTGTATTTTATCTCTACTATCTTCGTAAGCCGCTCTAACTTCATTTAAATATGCTTCATTTCCTGGATATTCTTTGTTTTTATATTCATTTTCTACAGAATTCACATCAGCGTACATTCTATATCCAGCAAGTGTTCCTATACTTTCATTGTATAATCCTGTATAAGTATTGTAGTAATCATTATTATCTGATGGATTTGCAGGTGCTTGAGCATTATTGTTGTTATCTGCTCTATTACCACAAGCTGTCATAGAAAAAAGTAAAAGAAAAGATAAAGTTAAAGTAATAAATTTTTTCATATTTCGTCCTCCATTTTTTATTATGTCTTTAAACTTATTATTTCAAATTTTTATTTTTTTATTTGTTATTATTTAATTGCATTTGCTGTATCCACATTGAAGACAAATAGTACATCCTCCCGTTGGTATGACTGTTTCATTACCACATTCAGGACAAGTAAATTTTTCATGATTTTCTTCAGTATGTTCTTTTTCAATATCTTTTACTTTTTCTTCCTTTTGTTTGTTTTCTTTTTCAAAATTTTTATCGTTTAATAAAACACCACTTCTTTCACATCCATCTCTATAAATTGTTATACCTTTTAGTTTATTTTCCCAGGCTGACATATATATGTTGTATACATCTTCCTTAGTAGCTTCGTATGGTAAATTTATAGTTGAAGATATGGAAGCATCAATATATTTTTGCCAAGCTCTTTGCATAGCTATTCTTTCACTTGCTTTTAAATTCATGGCAGTTACAAATATATCTGGCAAATCTTTTTCATCTGATATATCTTTTAAATTCATATATTTTTTTACTATAGGTGTATAAACTTTATAATATACATCTTTTGAATGAAGTGTTTCAGTTTTTCTAGTATAAGAAATATTAAACATAGGCTCTATTCCGCCACTTATGCCAAGCATGGTTGATATGGATCCTGTAGGTGGTATAGTCAGTATTTGTGAATTTCTTATGCCATATTTTTTTACAATTTCTTTTACATCTTCATTTATATTTTTTATAAAAAAAGGTGATTTAAATAGAGCTTCTTCATTGTATTTTTCAAAGGCTCCTTTTTCTTTAGCTATAAGAGCTGATTTTTTAACTGCGCTATTTAACATATTTTTAGATATTTCTTCACAAAGCTTAATGGCCTCTATTGATCCATATCTAATATTTAATTTAATTAACATATCAGCTATTCCCATAACTCCAAGACCGATTTGTCTATACTGTGAAACACTTTTTTGCTGTTCTTTTAATGGATGAAGAGGTAGACCTTCATCTAAAACTTCATTTAATCCCAGTATGCAATCTTCTACACAACCTTTAAATTTTTCCATATCAAATATGGCATTATCTGTGAAAGGTTCCACCACAAATTCTGCTAAATTCATAGATCCAAGTAGACAACTTCCTCCTGCTGGAAGAGGTTCTTCTGCACAAGGATTGACACCATCATATTTAAATTCTTTATCTTCACTTAATAGATGATTTTTTCTTATATTATCCCAAAATAAAATTCCCGGCTCTGCATAATCCCAGTTATTTTTTATTAATTTCATAAATAACTCATGGGCATCTACTTCTTTTATTATTTCTTCCCCTGAACTTTCTATAATAAATCTGCATTTATATTTTTCTTTATTTTTTACTGCATTCATAAATTCATCTGTAACTTTTACAGATATATTTGCCTTTGTCACCCTTTCTAAATCTGTTTTTACATCTATAAACTCCTCAATATCGGGATGACTTATATCCATGGAAATCATCAACGCTCCACGTCTTCCTTTTTGACCAATAAGTCCTGTTGTCATGGAGTATAAATCCATAAAAGAAACAGCTCCTGATGTTGTTTTAGCTGCATTATGTACTGTAGCACCATTTGGTCTAAGTTTAGAAATATCTATTCCAACACCACCACCATAAGAAAAAGTTCTCGCAAGATTTTTAGCTGTATCAAATATACTTTCAAGGTTATCTTCTGGTGGCTCTAGAACGTAGCAATTTGAATAGGTTACTTTAATATTATCTCTATATAGTCCTCTATTAGCTAAAATTCTACCTGCAAATAAAAACTTTCTTTCTCTAATAAGTTTAGCAATTTTAGGATTTCCGCCACTTATTCTTTCTATCCATTCATTAAAACTTTCATCCTTATACTGATATTTGTTTTTCCAAATGGATTTTTGTAATTCATCCATATCCCATTTTGAATTTCTTATTTCCGTTCTTCTATCTCTATATATAATATATTTTTTGGCAACATCTTTTCTATTGGAAGACATTAATAAGTTTTCAACTTCATCTTGTATATTTTCTACTGCTGGCTCAATTTGTTTATTTTTTATTTTTTCTTCAATAAGATCAGCAATAGTACTTGCAAGCTCACTATCTGTTCCATATTTACTATTTATTGAAGATTTGAAGACCGCATTATAAATTTTCTTCTTATCAAATCTTTCCACTGTTCCATCTCTTTTAGCAACTTTTATCATTTTTTTACTCCTAAATTTAATTTTTCATAAATAAGTCCATTTTTATTTTTATCTTTTGTCATTAAAAATTTATTATTCTATGAATAATTTAGTTTTTTGCTAAGTAACAACTTATAGTTTATTTAACATTTAAAAACCTTCTACAAATAAAATTTGAGAAGGTTTTTAACTTTATTTACTTATTAAATTTTCTTCAACTAAGAAATTATGTGCAACTTCCTCAGGAGTTTTACCTTCTTCGTCAACTTGGTAATTTAAATTTATCATTGTCTCTTCATCTATCTTGCCACTTAATTTATTTAAAACTTCTTCAACTTCTGGGTGGTCTTTTAAAATATCTTCTCTCACTAGAGGAATTGCATAATATGGTGGGAAAAACTCTTTATCATCTTCTAGTACTTTTAAATTAAATTTTTTCAAAAGACCATCTGTTGAATATGCATCAATAACTTGAGCATCTCCTCTTTTTAAGGCTTGATATCTCAATGCTCCATCCATACTTTTAATTTTTTTAAATTCCAAATCATAATTTTTTTGAAGACCTGGTAGTCCATCTGCTCTATTTTCAAAAGCCAAAGTTGGAGAAAAAACAAATTCTCTAGAATATTTAGTTAAGTCAGTATAAGTTTTTATATTGTATTTATCTGCCACTTCCGGTTCCATAGCTAAGGTATAAGTATTGTTAAATCCATAAGGATCAAGTACTTTTATTTCATATTGCTTGTGAAGCTCTTCTTTAACTTCATTGTATACATCATCAGCATCTCCCTTTGCCTCTTCATTCAAACAATTTAAAAGTATTGTACCAGTGTAATCTGTACACACATCAACTTCTCCATTTGTAATGGCATTCCAAAGCACTGTAGTTCCCATATTCATTTTTCTCTCAATATTATAATCAGTATATTCTTCTAATAAGTCTGCACATATATTGCTAAGTATTATTCCTTCTGTGTAGTCCTTTGAGCCAACTACTATGGTATCTTTCTTAGCAAAACTTTGTCCCATTGCTGTAAATACAACAGCAACAACTACAACAGCTGTGCATACTTTTACAGTCATATGATTATTTTGAGTATTTTTAGCAGAAGATTTTGAAGAAGAATATTTACTCATTGCTGATTTTTCAACTTGCGAGAATAAATAATCTACCACTAAAGCTAATATACATGCTGGTATAGCCCCTGCCAAAATCATAACATTGTTAACTGTTTGTACTCCTGAAAATACTAAATAACCTAGTCCTCCAGCACCTATAAATGCTGCAAGTGTCATAAGTCCAACAGCTGTTACTGCCGAAATTCTAATTCCAGCCATTATTACAGGTAAAGCAAGTGGTAACTGTATTTTATATAAAATCTGTTTTGATGTAAGACCTATACCAGTAGCAGATTCGATAATATTTTTATCAATTCCAAGTATTCCTGTTGATGTGTTTTTTACTATAGGAAGAAGTGAGTAAAGTACAACTGCTACTATGGCTGGCTTACTTCCTATACCTAACATAGGTACTAACAAACCTAAAAGTGCCATTGATGGTATTGCTTGAAATATATTTATTAAACCAAGTATGTATTTTCTTATTTTTTCATTTTTTGAAACTAATATGCCAAGAGGTATACCTATTATTATGGCAAATAATATTGCTATAAATGTTAGCTGAATATGTTGTAATAACAAGTTTATAATTTGGCTTTTTTGATTTATAATATACTTTATAAAATTAGTCAAGAACACTCACCTCCATTTCTAAAAATTGTTCACTTAAAACGGAAAGTAAACTGCTTCTAGTTATAAGACCTGCCAATTTGTTATATCTAGTTATAACAGGAATATGTCCTATGTTTTCTCTATTCATAACCTCAAGTATTTCAACTAAATTGTTATCATCATAAACAAATAATGGCTCCTTATTCATTATGTCGCTTAAATAATGATTTTGGATGCCATTTTGTCTAAGTTCTTTAATTGTAATTATACCAATAAAATTGTCTTCCTTATCTTTAACCAGTAAGCTGTCCACCTTATTTGTTCTCATAATTTCCATTCCTTGAATTACAGTTCTGGAAGATTGTACACTTACAGGATTTTTTATCATAATATCTCTCGCTTTAATATACTCAGGTGTGCTCCATAATCTATCACTACCAATAAAATTTCTTACAAATTCATTAGCTGGATTTCTAAGAAGATTTTCAACAGTGTCATACTGTTGTACTTTTCCATCTTTCATAATACATATTTTATCTGCTAATTTTAAAGCTTCATCCATATCATGAGTTACAAACACTATGGTTTTTTTCAACTCTTCTTGTAAAGAATAAAGCCATTCCTGAAGTTGAGTACGTGTTATTGGATCTAGTGCACTAAATGGTTCATCCATTAGTATTATTTTTGCATCTGTTGCTATAGCTCTTACTAGTCCTATTCTTTGTTGTTGACCCCCACTTAATTCTGATGGATACTTGTCTAAAAATTCATTTGGATTAAGTCCTACCATTTTCATAAGTTCCAAAGTTTTTTGCTCTATTTCTTCATCTGTCTGATCTTTTTTTAACTTTGGAATAAGTTCTATATTTTCTCTTATAGTTAAATGTGGAAATAATCCTATACTTTGTATAACATATCCTATATTTCTTCTCAATTTTATTGGGTCTTCTTTTGATATAGGTTTCCCATCAATATAAATCTCACCACTTGTTGGTTCGATTAACTTATTCATTAATTTTAAAGTAGTTGTCTTACCACAACCACTAGGACCTATAAATACTACAAAGCTCCCTTCATCAATTTTCAAAGAAATATCATCAAGAATTATTTTATTCCCCACTTTTTTAGAAATATTTTTCATTTCTATCATAATATCCCCTCTTTCTTATGAAAACAACTTGTTTTTAGTAATAAATTGTTTATCATAATTGTAGCAGTTATGTTAATACAATTCAATTTTTTTGATTTAAATTCAAACTAATTTCATATTTATAATTAACTTCTTTAAATAAAAAAAGAGACTAACTTAATAAGTTAATCTCTTTTTTATTATTTTTCAAATTTATCTATTTCTTGTAGTAATTCATCTACTAATGAATCACCTTTTATTTTTCTTACTATTTCGCCTTTTTTAAATAAAAGACCTTCTCCATTTCCACCAGCTATACCTATATCAGCTTCTCTAGCTTCTCCTGGACCATTAACAGCACAACCCATTATTGCTACTGTCATATTTTTATCCATATCTTTTATTTTTTCTTCTACTTCATTTGCCACACTTATTAAATCTATATTACATCTTCCACAAGTTGGGCAAGATACTATTTTTATTTTATCATTTAATAAGTCTAAACTTCTAAGTATATCTTTACCTACATGAACTTCTTCCACAGGATCTCCTGTTAAAGATATTCTTATAGTATCACCTATACCGTTCATTAAAAGAGAACCTACACCTATTGATGATTTAATAGTTCCTTTTTTAATTCCTCCAGCTTCAGTTATACCTAAATGAAGTGGATAATCAACTTTTTCACTCATTAAAGTATAAGCTTCTACTGCTGTGTATATATCTGAAGATTTAAGAGATATAACTATATTATAAAAATCTAAATCTTCAAGAATTTTAATATGTTCCATGGCACTTTCTACTAAAGCTTCTGGTGTTGCATGACCATATTTTTGAAGTAAATGTTTTTCAAGAGAACCTCCATTTACTCCTATTCTTATTTTTAAGTTCTTTTCTTTACACTTTTCTACTACAGCTTTAACTCTCTCTACACTTCCAATATTTCCAGGATTGATTCTTATTCCGTCAACACCTTCTTCGATAGCTTTTAAAGCTAACTTATAGTCAAAGTGTATATCAGCAATTAGAGGTATATTTATAGCACTTTTTATTTTTCCTAGATTTTGTGCCGCTACCATATCAGGTACTGCAACTCTCACTGCATCGCACCCTGCTTCTTCAAGCCTTTTTATTTGCTCTATTGTCTTTTTAGCATCTCTAGTATCTGTATTAGTCATGGATTGTACTGCAATTGGGTTATTGCCTCCAATCTTAATATTGCCTATAGATACTTCTCTTGTTTTTCTTCTAGTATAACTCAAAACGTCACCTTCTATTTTTTAATTTCTTTTTAGAATTTGATTATTCCTTTAAACAGTTTCGTAATATCACTATATGTGATAAATACCATAAATGCCATTAAAGCACAGAAACCTATCATATTTATCATAGCTTCTTTATCTGGATTAATTTTCTTTCCACCTCTTATAGCTTCTATTAGAAGTAAAAATAATCTTCCTCCATCAAGGGCAGGAAATGGCACTAAGTTTATTATACCTAAGTTTAAACTTATAATTGAGCCTAAGTATAATAAATTAATTATACCCGTTTTTGCTGCTCCTGAAACTATTGATAATATTACAACTGGTCCAGCAACAGAATTGCTAAATCCACCTGGAACAGTTCCTGTAATCATTTGTTTTAAGAATATTATCATTTGTACTATCATTTGACCTGTTGTTACAAATGATTCTTTTATAGAATTTATTATATTTTTATTTCTTACACAAGTTACTCCAACTTTGTACGTTCCATCTTCTGCTTTTTTAGGTGTAACAGTTATATTTACACTTTTATTATCTCTATCTACAACAAGGTTTAATGGTTGACCCTTTGACTGTGTTATCTTTTGTGTAAACTCATTCCATGAATTAATCTCTTGACCATTTATACTTTTTACTATATCTCCTGATTTTAAATTAGCCTCATAAGCTGGACTATTAGCAGTTATTTGGTCTAATTTAGTTGTTGGAGATCCTATGTAAATAAATACAGGTATTAAAAATATTACAGCTAGAACTAAGTTAAAAAATGGTCCTGCAAATATAATACTAGCTCTTTGTAATATGGATTTTTTACCAAATGACCCAGGATCATTTGATTCTTCATCTTCACCCTCCATAGCACAAAAACCACCTATAGGTAAAATTCTTACGGAGTATACTGTTCCATTTCTTTCAATTCCAAATAGTTTTGGTCCCATACCAAGTGCAAATTCATGTACTGTAACTCCATTTTTCTTTGCAAATATAAAATGACCAAATTCATGTATTAATACTATTACTCCAAAAAGTAATAAGGCTGCAATTATTGTCATATATCCACCTTCCTAATTTTAATTTTTATTATTACAAATCTTATATAAAAATGTCTAAACCCTATGTCATATTATTTTAGTAAGTTAGCTAAAAACGCTCTAGTTTCCTTATCAACTTCTAATATGTCTTCTAACGTAGGATTAACTCTATTTTTATGACAGTCTAAAGTTTTTTCTATGTAATATGGTATGTCATAGAAACCTATTTTATCATTTAAAAATTCATTTACTAAAAATTCATTGGCAGAATTTAATGCCGCTGGATATGTTCCTCCTAGTTTTAACACTTTAAAAGCAAGTGCTAAACATGGGAAAGTTTCCATATCTGGCTTTTCAAATGTTAAAGTTGCAACTTTTGCCAAATCAAGTCTTTCAAAATCAGTTTTTAATCTTTCAGGATAAGTTAAAGCATATTCTATTGGCAATCTCATATCTGGACATCCCATCTGTGATATTACTGAGCTATCTCTAAATGATACCATAGAATGAATTATACTTTGTGGATGAACAACTACTTCTATATCTTCAACATCCACATCAAATAACCATTTTGCTTCTATTACTTCTAATCCTTTATTCATAAGAGTTGAAGAATCTATACTGATTTTTCTTCCCATATCCCAGTTTGGATGTTTTAATGCTTCATTTTTCGTAACATTAACTAGCTCTTCTCTTTTCTTTCCTCTAAAAGGCCCTCCAGATGCTGTTAATATTATTTTTTCAATATCTTGTTTTCTTTCTCCATTTAAACATTGGAAAATCGCACTATGCTCACTATCAACTGGTAGTATTTCAACATTGTTTTTCTTAGCTTCACTCATTACAAGCTCTCCAGCTGTTACAAGTGTTTCTTTATTTGCAAGTGCAATTGTTTTCTTAGCCTTTATGGCAGCCATTGTTGGTACAAGTCCTATCATTCCAACTACAGCAGTTAATACAACATTAACTTCTTCTAGTTGACAAATTTTAACTAGACCATCCATTCCACTTAATACTTCTATATTTATATTCTCTGGAATCATCTCCTTTAATTTTAAGGCACTTTCTTTATTGTATACGGCCACATATTTAGGAGAAAACTCCATTATTTGCTCTAGTAGTAAATCTATGCTGCTGTTAGCAGAAATAGCAACTACTTGAAACTTATCTTTATTTTTTCTTACAACATCTAAAGTTTGAGTACCTATAGATCCTGTTGAACCTAGTATGGTAATTCTTTTCATAAATAATCCCTTTCCCTGACCTTTAATTGTCTTTCATATGTATTATATCATTATTACTATTATTATTTACAATATTCATCAAAATTTCAAATTGTTTTTTATAATTAAAAAAGCTCCAGTCAAGCTGAAGCTAAATTATTTTATAAATAAGTTAATTATACTATAAACAAATGGTGCTACTAGTATAACACTATCAAATCTATCTAGTATACCACCATGTCCTGGTATTAATTTTCCATAATCTTTAATTCCCACATATCTTTTAATAGATGAAGCAAATAAATCTCCTACTTGAGCCACTATACTTCCTAAAAATCCTAAAATCACTATCACTTTTAAGTCAATGTTAAAGTAGTATCCGAAAGCTAAACATATTAGTGTTGAACCTAGTATTCCACCTATACTTCCTTCTATAGTTTTTTTAGGGCTAACTTTAGGAATTAATTTATGTTTTCCAAATGCATAACCTGCAAAATATGCACAAGTATCTGTTGCAAATGCTATTATAAATATTAACCATACATATATTTTCCCCATATCAAAATTATCCATAGTTAGTATTATAAAGTCAATTAGAACTCCCACATAAAAAATTCCAAAAAAAGTAACTACTATATCCATAATATTTTTTCTTAAAGTTAATATTGGTATTATTGCTATTAAGAATAAAATAAATATTAATGTGTATGTATAAGATATTGATAGCTCAAGATAATTTTTAATTAATAAGTAAATAGAAAAAATATAACCTATATAATATAATGGCTTAATATCCTTTTCTTCAAATGCCTTGTAGAATTCATTTAAGGCAATTGCGATTATTATAGCTTCTCCTATATATAAAGGAGTCCCTCCAAGTATTATAAGCATAAGTAATGGAACCAATAATAATCCTGCTATAACTCTTGTTCTCATAAGTGTTCTCCTTATTTTATTCCACCAAATCTTCTATCACGACTTTGATAAGTGTAAATAGCTTTTTGAAGTTCTTTTTCATCAAAATCAGGCCAGTGAATATTTGTAAAATAAAATTCTGAATATGCAACTTCCCATAATAAGAAATTACTTAATCTTTCTTCTCCACTAGTTCTTATAACTAAATCTGGATCTGGAATAGATTTTGTACTTAAATGGTTACTTATAGTGTTTTCGTTAATCTCATCTATATTTATTTTACCATCTTTTACATCTTTTATTATATCAATAACTGCATTTTTTATATCCATTCTTCCACCGTAATTTAAAGCTAAGTTTAAATTACAACCAGTATTATTTTTAGTTAAATCTATTCCCTTTTTAAGTTCTTCCACACATTTACTTGGTAGTTCATCTATATTTCCAATGGCATTTAACTTAACATTTTCTTCATGCAATGTTTTTACTTCGTTTTTTAGATATGTTGATAGTAAATTCATTAATGTGTCTACTTCAGCTTTTGGTCTTTTCCAGTTTTCAGTTGAAAAAGCATATAAAGTAACATATTTTACGTTTAATCGTTTACATTCTTTAAGTACTTTTCTTATAGTTTCTACTCCAGCCTTATGTCCAGCAGCTCTTGGTAGAAATTTGTTTTTAGCCCATCTTCCATTACCATCCATTATTATGGCAATATGTGATGGAACTCTATTTAAATCTATATTATAAAACAAATCGTTTTTCATATTCATACTCCAAATATTATTTCTGACTCCTTATAATAAGGAGCCAGAAAAGTAAGTTACAAATAATTCTACACCTTGATCTTTTTCGGTAATTTTAATCACTCTAGGATAAATTAATTTATCTTGATCTTTCTTACCTTGAAGAGTTGTTGTAGTATATTTTATTTGTTTATTATCAAAATATTTTTTAACTTCATCTAAAGGAAGGCCTAATAGCTCATAATATTTTTTCAAAGCTATTATACCGCCATTATATCTTTTTCTTTTATATCTAATAAAGTATCTATTTCTTTGATGTATTTATCAGTCATTTTTTGCACGTTATCTTGTGCTTTCTTTAAATCGTCCTCTGTTATTTCGCCTTCTTTTTCTAACTTTTTAAGTTTATCGTTAGCGTCTCTTCTTTCATTTCTTATTCTTACTTTGAAGTCTTCTGAAGCTTTTTTAGCTTGTTTGCAAAGTTCTTTTCTTCTTTCTTCAGTTAATGCTGGAACGTTTAATCTTATAACTTCTCCATCATTAGTTGGGTTTAACCCTAAATCAGAGTTTCTTATAGCTGTTTCTATATCTTTCATTGCACTTTTGTCCCAAGGATTTATCATTAAAGTTCTTGGTTCTGGTACTGATATAGATCCAACTTGATTTATAGGAGTTGGTGTTCCATAGTAATCTACTCTTATTTTATCTAACATTTGTGCATTAGCTCTACCAGCTCTTATTGTAGAGAATTCATGCTTTAAAGCTTCTATAGTTTTATCCATTTGTTGTTGTAATTTGTTTTGTATTTCTTTCATTTTTACTCCTCCTTTATTTTATTAGTGTACTGTAGTTCCTATATTTTCTCCGTGTACTGCCTTTAATATATTCTCTGTCGTTAACTCAAATACCTTTATAGGAATATTATTATCCATGCATAAAGATGTTGCAGTTGAGTCCATAACTTTTAATTCTTTTTGTAAAACTTCTATATATGATAATTCGTCGAATTTTTTAGCATCTGCATGCACAACTGGATCTTTATCATAAACACCATCAACTTTTTTAGCTAATAATATTATTTCAGCTTCCATTTCTGCTGCTCTAAGAGCTGCTGCTGTATCAGTTGAGAAGTATGGATTTCCTGTTCCTGAACCAAATATTACAACTCTATCTTTTTCTAAGTGTCTTACTGCTTTTCTTCTTATGTATGGTTCTGCTATTTCTTTCATTTCTATTGCAGTTTGTACTCTAGTTTGTACATCTATATTTTCAAGCGCATCTTGTAATGCCATAGCATTCATTACTGTAGCAAGCATTCCTATGTAGTCAGCCGTTGTTCTATCCATCCCTTCAGATGTTCTTCCTCTCCAGAAGTTACCTCCACCAACTACAACAGCAACTTCTACTCCAATTTCTTGTACTTTTTTAATTGCCACTGCTATTTCATTAACAACGTCATTATTTATTCCAAACCCTTTATCACCAGCTAATGCTTCTCCACTTAGCTTAAGTAATACTCTTTTGTACTTAGGTTTATCCATAGAAATCCTCCTGTCTTTGTCCCGTTTACATGTTTATTTTTAATTTATCTGTTTTTTAAAAAAGAGAACACATAAGTGTTCTCTTTTGGTTAATTATTACTTAAGTTGCTTAGCAACCTCTTCAGCAAAGTTTTCTTCTTTCTTTTCTATACCTTCACCAACTTCGAATCTTACAACTCTACCAACTTGTATATCTGAACCAACTTCTTTAGCAGTGTTAGCTACTAATTTTTTGATAGTTAAATCAGAATCTTTTACGAATACTTGCTCTAATAAACAAACTTCTTTTAATTCTTTTTCTAATCTACCTTTAACCATTTTTTCTACTATGTTAGCAGGTTTTCCTTCGTTTAATGCTTGAGCAGTTAAAACTTCTGTTTCATGAGCTATATAAGCTGGATCTACGTCTTCTCTTGAAACGTATTTAGGATTCATAGCAGCAACTTGCATTGCTATATCTCTACCCATTGCTATAACTCTTTCATCTCTAGCTTCAGTTAATAATTCAACTAAAACCCCTATTTTTCCAGCTCCGTGTATGTATCCAGCTATTTGACCTTCAGTAGTTAATTTTTCGAATCTTCTGAAGTCTAATTTTTCACCTATTTTAGCTATTCTATCGTTTAATACGTCTTTTAATGCTTTTCCTTCAGCATGGTTTTCTTCTAATAAAGCAGCTATTTCAGTTGCTTCAGTAGCTAAAGCCATTTCAGCAGCATCTTTAACGAATTGTTTGAAGTCTTCGTTTTTAGCAACGAAATCTGTTTCTGAGTTTACTTCTACTATTGCAGCAGCAGTGTGGTCAGCGTTTATTTCAACTGTTACTAAACCTTCAGCAGCAACTCTATCAGCTTTCTTAGCAGCTTTAGATAATCCTTTTTCTCTTAATATATCTACAGCTTTTTCCATGTTCCCTTCAGCTTCTTGTAAAGCTTTTTTACAGTCCATCATTCCAGCGCCTGTAGATTCTCTTAATTCTTTAACCATTTGTGCAGTTATGTTAGCCATTTTAAAAATCCTCCTATATATTGTAAATGGTAAGGGAAGCCCCCTTACCATTCAATTTTCTTATTGTTCTTGAGCTTCTACTTCCTCAACAACTTCTTCTTCAGCACCTTGTCTACCTTCTATTACAGCAGTAGCCATAGCACCAGTTATTAATTTAACAGCTCTTATAGCATCATCGTTTCCTGGTATTGGGAAATCTAATTCTTCTGGGTCACAGTTTGTATCAACTATACCAACTACTGGTATACCTAATCTGTGAGCTTCTTGTATAGCTATACTTTCTTTTCTTGGGTCAACTACGAATATAGCTCCTGGTAACTCAGGCATGTCTTTTATTCCACCTAAGTATTTTTCTAATTTTTCTTTTTCAGCTCTTAATTTTATAACTTCTTTTTTAGGAAGAACGTCGAATACACCTTCGTTTTCCATTTTTTCTAATTCTCTTAATTTTTTAATTCTTGTTTGAATTGTTTGGTGGTTAGTTAACATTCCACCTAACCATCTTTCGTTTACGAAGAACATTCCGCATCTTTCAGCTTCTTCTTTTATAGCTTCTTGAGCTTGTTTTTTAGTTCCTACGAATAAGATTGGTTTTCCAGTTTCAGCTACTTCTTTAACGAATTTGTAAGCTTCTTCTACTTTTTTAACTGTTTTTTGTAAATCTATTATATAGATTCCGTTTCTTTCTGTGAAGATGAATCTTGACATTTTAGGATTCCATCTTCTAGTTTGATGTCCGAAGTGAACACCAGCTTCTAATAATTGTTTCATTGATATTACTGACATTTTTTACCTCCTTGGTTTTGTACCTCCGACGTGATCAACTTCTTAAAAAACCACTTGTGGCACCTTTTAAGAATCCCATCGCCGTGTGTGATATTTTATATTTTATTTTTTCACCTCTGATAGTATAACATAGTGAAAAATAAATTTCAACACAATTTAATATATCCTTACATTTAAATTATTAACTAATTTTTGTATATTAATCGGCAAATATCATTTTTATTTTTGTTTTAAGAGAAATATTATCTAAATCATTTCTACTTACTATCTTTCCAGTAGCTAAAATTTCTCCATCTTCATTATAGTATTTTATTACACCTAGTACATCACCTTTTTTTATTGGTAGTTTTAACTCTTTAAATGTGATTTGAGTATTAATGTCTTCGTCATTTTTTTTGATTATAATTAAGTCATCTTCATTTTCTAAGGTAATTTCCAGTTCATTTAAACCTTTTAAATATTTTTTACCAATTAACTCTTCTTTACTCATAACTTTTTCAGTAGTAAAATTTTCCCTACCATACTTTAACATAGCAAGACAAGCTTGAATTCTTTTGTTTTTGTGATTTGCACCAAGAGATACACCTATCAATCTATTTTCCATAGTTTTATTATCTTCATTAATTTTCATGGAAAATGCCAAGCAATATCCTGCATTGCCAGTATAACCAGTTTTTATTCCATCTACTTCTGGTATAATGGAAAGCAAACCATTTGTGTTATTTTTACAAAATCCTCTTTTTTCATAAGTATAAGTTTGCATATCCGTAATAGATGTAACTTCTTTTTCATAATTATCCATCATATACTTTCCAAGTATTGCTATATCCCTTGCAGTAGATATATTTTCTTTGGGCGGCTTTTTCGGATCAGCCAAACTATATATTGGAAGACCATTACAGTTTACAAAACTTGTATTAGTCATTCCTATTTCCTTTGCTCTTTTATTCATTCTTTCAACAAATTTTGCTTCACTTTTTCCAATATGTTTTGCTATCCCTACTGCTGCATCATTTCCAGATACTATCATTAATCCTTTCATAAGCTCTATTAAAGGAACTTCTTCTCCTACTTTTAAATGATAAGAAGACCCCCTAACTTTTGCTATGTCCTTATCTATAACTATTATGTCATCTTTATTTACTTCTTTATTATTTATTGCTTCAATTGCAATTAAAAAAGTCATCATTTTACTAAGACTTGCTAAAGGTCTTTTTTCATCTGGATTTTTTTCATATAAAACTCTTCCTGTATCTTGATCAATTAATATGGATGATTTTGAAAACTTATCCACATTACTTAAAACTATACCATAAGAAATACTTGGAACAACAAAAGTTATACTGATTAGTAATATGAGCAATATTGGAGCTTTTCTTTTCAAAATTATCACCTTCTTGGTAACCTTAGTCTAAATTATTTTTCCCTTTTCATTTAAGTAATAATCTTGAATTATTTGCTATATTATTTAACCATTCTACTAAATAATACGGATGTCCACGTTGCATGTATTGTTATTCCTAAAAATACCTCTATGCATACTACTATTTTGCCAATTAAACTACAAACGATTATATCTCCATATCCCACAGTGCTAAAAGTTATCATGGAAAAATACCAAGCTTCCAAGTAAAAAGTAATAAGTTCATAAATAGAATAATCACTGTTAGATAAATTAAGTTTTATTAATCCATAATCCATACTTTTTATACCTATTAATATATAAATGAAAGCAAATACACTAATAAGACTAAAACTTATTAATAATAATCTAATTGGTCTTTCTCCATAGCCTATTAAATACCTTGCTAAGAAGTCAAAAAAGTCATTAGTTAAATAATCCTTGTATCCATTGTATTTCCTGCATTTCAAGAAATCACTAGCATAATTTCTTTCATTATAATAGTAATATCCTATATTTTCATTGTCCTCAGTATTTTTTGCTTGAATTCTTGCTATTCTATAATTAGTTCTTCCACATATGGAGTCTTTCATACTATATTTTGTATCTTTTAGTATAAACTTAGTATAAGGAGAGAAAATAACTCCATCCAACCTTGGGAAGTTAACACATTCTTCTACAATTAATTTTTGTCCATCAAAATTTGATTTTTGAAATATTTCTTCATTTATATACTTTTCATTAAATATTGTTTTTTTAAATACACAATTATGTAAAAAATCTGCATTTTTAAAATTTACATATGATTTAAATTCTGTATTTGTAAAATCGACAGTATTTTCAAATTTAAAATCACTAAAATCTGCTTCTTCTTTAAATACAGCTTCACAAAATTTTAATTTTTCATATTTATAATTAATAAGCTTTTTTATTTCAAACTTATCTTCAAAATAAAAACCTGTAAAATTACTTATCTGACCTTTTTTTATATAGGCATCAAATAAAGCAATTTCTCTTTTACTTTTATTTTGTTTATGAAAAAGACAATAACCTGATGAGTCGGCATGTCTGTTGCATTTCAAATTTTTATCTTTCCTTGATACCCATTTACAATTCATTTCTACCTCCTATGATAAAAATCTATTATTAGTTTTTATAGATAGAAAATTTATATACCTGGTTAATTTTATTGATTTTAATGTTTGTTACTTATAAGCCCTACTTTTTATGCTACATATGAAAATTATAATTTGATTTTTTAATAGTTTTAAATGCCATTTATCAACTTTACAATAGTAAGTCCCTTCATCTAAAAAATTCCTTATACTTAAATAAATTTAATGTATTCAGAATATGTTTTTAAATATTAGAAATTTTCAGAATTTTCAATATTTTAATTGACATAAACTTGTCCCATACATATAATATATATTATGAAATTTCTCTATGAATAATCTATTGCTAAGTATAGTTATTTACAATAGATTATCTCTTATTTTTAACCCTATTAACTTAAAGAAGGAGCTGATATTTCCAGCTCCCTATTTTTTCATTTTATAATTCATTAAAATAATCAAATAATGTAAATGAATCATCTGGGGTAAAACTTTCCAATCTATCCTTGGCAATACTTATATACCATGACTTATCAAGCTTATCTGGTATTTCTTTACCCTGCACATTACTATTATCTATAAATATTCTATCTGGTGTATAGCTTATCTTTTCCAATTTACCATCGCTTTTCATTTTCATTATAGACTTATCTGAAGGAGATTTACTTGCAAATACTCTCAAAACTTTTAATTTAATTTTATCTTGTCCATATACAGCATGACTATATTTCCCTGTAATTTTTACACACTTTTGAAAATCCATAAGTTTATTACAATTATTAATTGTTGTTTCTATTTCCACATCATTAACAAGTTTTTCTTTAATTGCTTTGTTTACTATGGGTAAATCATTATCAAGTAAGCTAAGTTTTTTCACATAAGCCCCCTTACTTTTTATACTTCCATCTTCCTTAACATATATATAGTTATTAACATCTTTTTGTATTATTTTCTTTATAAAATCATGTTCTAATTCCATCTTAGTTCTCTGAGACCATTTTTCACATATATGCAAGTATTTTTTCACATCTTCTTCTGATTTGAATTTAAACATAACACCATCTGTATTTCCTTGTATAAATTCAGCTCTATCGCCAAATTCCATTTCAACTTTTTCTATCAAATCAAGAAGCAATAATTGTCCATTCACACAAATAGCTATTCCTTGTCTTTGATCATATAAGTCATTGTTCACATCTAAACAAGCACCATAGGCTGAGTTTAATACTAGTTTCAATGACTTTTCTATAGGATTTTTTTCTTTCTTAAATTTAAATCTTGTATCTCTTATTTCTTTAAATTTATCTGGATTTTGAACATTTCTACTTAGCAATTTATACTCTATCATTATTGAAGGATAAAAAGAGCTTACATCTGAGTTTACTATAAAATCTTCACCCTTATATTTCTTTCTAGCTGAATGAAGTCCTCCCCATCCAAAATCAGTATCAACTCCATAAACATTTGCTCTCAAATATTTTTTGAAGTCCCTATTATTATAATCTTCATACCAAAGCTTAATATTATTATATTTATCCAACTCAATAGTATGGACTATTTCAAAATCAGCCGCATCATCTCTACTATAATTAGGTTTTTTAGCTCCAAGTATATATGCACTTAATTGTGCCTCTGTTTTATTAAACATACTTTCATCAAGCCCGAAATACTCTATAAGTCCTTG
>JALFMW010000100.1 GCA_022782605.1 Clostridium sp.
AAATAATTCATTAGCCTTCTTTTCTAAACCTTTAACTTTTACTTCTCCATTTTGAATTATACTTATATATCCATCTTTATTAGTTGAACCAGCTAATGATATTACAGAATTAGATACTGTATCATTTGGTTCTTTTGTCATATTAAATACTGCTGCATTTTCTTCATATTGTATGTTTGAAGAATTACTGTTATTTGGTGTAGCCACAGCAACTTGTGAATCATTAGCTAATCCATTTTCATTTTTTGCCGTTATCTTATAGTAATATGTATCAAAGTTTTCAACATTATTATCTACATAAGTAGTTTCTGGAGCATTAACTTCTGCTAAAGTTGTGTATTCTCCATTTTTAGATGTTGCTCTTTTTACAATATATGAAGTTGCATTTTCTACTGCATTCCATGTTAAAGTTACTTTTGAATCTGAGCCTTCTGCTTTTACATTTTCTACTGTATCCACTGGTTTTGCTTCTATCTCAGAATCATAGTAAACCTTGCTTTCATTTTCTATTCTAACATTATCAAAAGTTGCAACTGCCGGTGTTTCACTGCCACCATTACTTACAACAAATCCAACATACCAAGTATTATTATCACTTAATACTGTTTGTGAATTTGATAATGTCTTATCCGCTGGGAATGTTGAATCTTCAGATATATAATATTTAAATTGATTTCCTGTTTTAACTATTTTTATAAATTGATTTTTTGAATCTTTAGTAAGACCTGCTATTGCTGCGGCACCTGTTCTTGATGCTGCTTTATCTCTAAATGCATATCTATATTGATCTTTACTTGGTTCAACATATACACCAAAATAATCTGCATTATTTGTAGTATTATCTTCACGAACAAATACACCTGCTTGACCATAATTTGCACCACTCATATCAAAATCTACAAGTCTAGCCACTATAGTTGCATTTCCTTCAACTTTGTAATTAACAAATTGGTAATTATCAGTTGCCCCTGTATCCTTACCGATATACGTACCTGATCCATTAACAATAAATTGTTTTTTAGTTTTATCAAAGCTTGCTAAAATATTTTCACTGTTATTTCCTATAGATGAATTAGTAAATCCATTTGGTAAAACACCTTGATTATATTCAGGTAACGCTGGTGTTTCCGGAAGTTCTGGCATTTCTTCAACTATTTGATCACTTGAAGTAAATACTACACCTGTTGAATCTTCTATAGTGATATTATCAAAATTAGCTACTGCTGAATTATCGCTTCCTCCATTACTTACAACAAATCCTGCATACCAAGTGTTACTAGTACTTGTTACTGTTTTTGTTTTAGTAGTAATAGTGTTGTCTTCTGGGAATGTTTTATCACTAGATATAGAATATGTAAATTTACTTCCCTTTTTAACGATTTTTATGTATTGATTTTTTGAACTTGCTGTAAGTCCTGCTATTGATGTTGCTCCTGATTTTACAGTTACATTATCTCTGTACCCACATCTAAAAGCATCTTTTGTTGGATCTACATATACACCGTAATAGTTTGCATTATCTGTATTATTGTCCTCGCGAATAAATACTCCTGCTTGACCTTTAGGTGCTTGACTAGTATCAAAGTCTAAAAGTCTCGCTATTATCGTTGCGTCTCCTTCTACTTTGTAGTTTACAAATTGGTAACTATCTGTTTTTTCAAGACCTTT
The DNA here is from genome assembly GCA_022782605.1 of Clostridium sp. Classification (GTDB taxonomy): domain Bacteria; phylum Bacillota; class Clostridia; order Peptostreptococcales; family Peptostreptococcaceae; genus Terrisporobacter. The sequence goes on from JALFMW010000100.1 coordinate 1,669, forward strand.
ACCTATATATTGTCCCGAGCCCTTTATGCTCAGTACTTTACTTGTCTTGTCGAAAGTTGCACTTCCTGTACCATCATTATTACCTATGGCTACACTTGTAAAACCATCTGGTAATTCATTGCTAGTTAATGCATATATAGCATTAAAGCTTGGCACAGCATAACCTATCATCATTGCCATGATAAGTAGACAAGATACCAATTTCTTTTGTAAATTGTTCCTCATTTACTGATTTCCTCCACTAATTATTTAATTTTAGATATAATTATTTAATTTTATAATTATAACTCAGCTATTATATCATATAAATTTTATCATTGTATTTGGGAATTAAAGGAAATAAATTAAATGCTTAACTTTAAAATTTATTTTATATTTTTTACTATATTTTATGATTATTTATATGGAATTTATATAAAATTAAAAATTGAGACTTGAATTTATTTTCAAAGTCTCAATTTCTTTTATTAAATAGTTTTTTAATTTATTTTTATCTAGTTTAAAGCATTAAAAACTTGAGTATCATTATAAGGAAATATCTTTATCTCATTTGAATCCAAGTCTACCTTATTCATATCTACAACATTTATTTGATTGTTATCATAAGTCTTGTAATAGTAAAGACCTTTTTCCTGACACATACATGAAGTATATTGAGTTATCTCATTTTTATTATCTGCAGTAATTACAGCTCCTTTTACCATAGCTACATTATTTAAAATATGGAAAAACTGAACAATTCCATCATTTTCTTTATTTTCAATAACAATTTTTGCTCTTAAAAATGCTACCCTTACAAATCTAGATGGTGATGAAAAATCTCCAGGAAGTCCAATTGCACCTGTTCCTGAACCAATCGGTTTTAATTCTAAGTCACTCCAATTTCTTGCTTGTGGTTGAGTAGGTATTACATTCATATATTGACTTAAGTTTGTTGTATGCCAATCAAAAGATGGCGCATTTGTCATTACACCAACTGGGTTATCATATACTTTAAAAGCTTCTTTAGTTTTTTCTATAACTATAGATTTTCCTGTTAAATCTGTAACTATCCAGTGAAGGGTTGGTAGTTGTAAATTTTCTGCAAAAGGCACTCCAACTAAATTCACCTTATCTAAATGAGGTCTAAGTTCATCTATTGTTTCAAAATTTCCTGTAATCCAAGGTATTAAATCATATGGAGGCATATTTTCCATTCCTTCTACTGCTTCCTTTTCCCAATATGCCGCTGGGAAGTTAAGTCCTGCACATCCTAATCCTTTTTCATTTACTGCTTCTGCAAATAATGGATGGTTCTCTACTACTGATGCCATCCCAACTATAGCATATTTAGTTTGTTTCATTTCACCAGAAATTTTGTCTATATACTCAAACTTTCTAGGAACTACTATTGGATGTTGGCCAAATGTATATTCCAAGTCCATATTTCTTCCGAATAAATGATATCCATCCGGTGTTTTTAGAGTTAAAGCCGTGCACATATTAAAATCCTCCTATTTATATAAATATTATTATTTATAATTTGTATATTTTTATTATTTATACATATATCATCTGACTATGTATATATTTTGATTTATATTAATATATTTCATAAGATTCATAACTGTAAATTTATTTTAAATTATTTTATTTTAAGACGTATTTCGACAATATTTTAAAAAAAATTATGATATAGTGATAAAGTCAGATAGCTTGTTTAGATTTAAACATATATTAGGGGGTAATATGACAGATACAAAAAAATTTATTCTGATATTTATAAGTCTATTTTTAATAATGTATAGCCCAAAAACATATGCATTAGAAAATAAAGAAATATTATTTATAAGTTCCTATAATCCTAACTTTATTACTTTTAAGGATCAAGTTAAAGGAATTGAATCTGCTTTAGGAGATGATTATAATTTACAAGTTCAGTACATGAATTCTACATCAGATAATTATCGAGTGGATGAAAACAACTTTTATAATTTATTAAAATATAGTTTATCAACTTATAAACATTTAGAAGGTATAATTCTAGGTGATGATGATGCTTTAGAGTTTTATATAAAATATAGGGATGATTTATTTAAAGATATACCTGTATCCTTTTTTGGAATAATCAATGAGGAAAATATAAATACAGCAATTAAATTTGATAATGTTGTTGGTGTAAGAGAAAAAGAATCATTAGATGAAATTATAAAATTAATACAAAACTACCATAAAAATGTGGAAAATATTATTCTAATAGATAATGATTATAGAGTAATAAATTCATTTTATGATAATAAAGGACATTTAAAATATAACGATTTTAACTTTGAAAATTTAGTTACTAAAGAATTTAATATAGATGATTTTAAAAATGAAATATCTAATATAAATAAAAATTCTGCAATAATAAGCCTATATCCAATACATTTTAAAGATGTACAATGGCTTGATTATAACGATATAAATCCAATAATAAAAGATAATACTAATAATATACCAATCTATACTTGTCTGACTTATGGTATAACCGATGGTGTTATAGGTGGTAAGGTAGTAGATATGTATAATCATTCAAAAGTAGCTACAGAAATGCTTCTAAAATTTATCAATGGTGAAAATTTAAATAATAAGTATATAGGCGATGATAGCACTAATGATTATGTTTTTAATTATAATTCATTAAAAAAACATAATATTAAATTAAGTTCTTTACCTGAAAACTCTACGATTATAAATAATCCCATAGATACAATTAAAAGAAATAAGTACTTATTTCTTTTAATTGTATCTATGGGATTATTTATAATCGTAGAGTTTTCAGGTAAAGAACTTAATTTA
>JALFMW010000115.1 GCA_022782605.1 Clostridium sp.
TTCCCATTCTTTATAAAGTTCAAAATATTTTATGTTTATTAAAACACCACTTCCAGCCAGACATTCCCAAAAACAGTGATGATTTTTAACACAGAGATTGCAACACAGACCAAAACCAGATATTGGATTAAGATTTTCATATTGAAAACGCACTGCTTTACCTGCACTAATTGCAAAATGATATTCTCCTTCTACAAAAATGAATTCTTCTCTAAATCTTTTCATTGTTATATTTCTACAAAATATTTATTTCTACATATTTCATGCATATGATCTATCATACATCCACGGTAATACGGACTCAAATTACATTTATCACAATTATATCTTCGAGAAATATTATAAATACATTTTGTTTTTACAATTGTTTTAACAGATTCATAGACAAATACTGTAGAATATATAATTTCTTTATCAAAAAAGTTCATTACTATATATTATATTGTTTATATCTCATATTAATACAACAACCAATCTGATCAATGCCTGGGCATCTTCTTCCTAATTCATATCCTAAATTAGGGTATCCACAACTATTAGAAAATATACAACCAATACAAAGTCCGTGAATTCGAGGAGTAGCTATTAATTTAACTATTTCTTTTTTTAAAAAATATGGATCATTTCTACAAGTAGTATAAAATATTTCCCCAATAAATCTATTCATATAATTTAAATATTTGATTATCCCAACAACAATTTCCATATTTGTTATTTGGACAACTAGTATTAATTTGTAGATAAATACAATCATTACAAATACTACCCATAACTACTTTAACTTTAGTTAAATGTGAAATAGCAAAATAAGGGGCTTTAACATAAATTATTTCTTCATTAAATCTTTTCATATTACATTTTTATATTGGTGTGGAGATAGGATTCGAACCTATAATAACCAATAGAGAAATTATCTCTTCTCCACACTTGATTTTAGATATTAATCATTAATTTGATTACCATCTGCATCATAAAGATTACCATCAATAAGAAAGACAGTTCTTCCATCAATAGTAAGTTCTTGCTCTGGAACCATTCCAGCTTCATTAAGATCCTCTGCTCGGATTATTGAATCTTGCATTTTTTGCATAGCCGTCATTACATCGTTAACAGTAAGCAAATTTTGACCATAATGATGAAGAGTTTCTAGTAACTTCTTCTCATCTTCATCTGAATAAGCAATACCTACTGGAACATTTGCAATTTTAACTATTCTAAGTCCATTTTTGCAAATCTTTGCAGTTTCAGAAATGTTAAACTGCTGAAGATCAGAATATTGCTCTTCAGCCTTTTTGGCATCAATCGCCTTTTTTGTTTTTACAAAACTCATAATTAATTAATTTTAAGTTGTTTATAAATTTTATGTTGATTGAGACAATCAAAGCTTGTAAGAAATTTATTAAGATTATTTGCCCGAAAATATCGTAATTTACATATATTCCCTTCACTGAATATACACTCACTACAATATACATAAGATTCAGCAGGAGTTGCAATAACTCGGTTACCTAATAAATATAAAATTTCATTTTCAAACAGTTCCATTATAAAGCTCTATCGATATCTTCCATTGTTATAGAATTTTTTTCGCACCACTCTTTAACAAATGGATAAACTCCTTCAATTGAAGAAATAGAACAATTACAATTTCCATGTGCTTGAACCAAATCCCAACCAGAACTAGTTCTTTTAATTTGCATTGTAACAAACGGAATATCTGGATCTTTAATTGTTCTCAAAAACAAAATAATTGCAGAACCATCAAGAATTCTACCTTTATAAGACCTAACACAATGATGTAAATAAGAACCTTCAAGATTTAGATCATCAAGATCTTCTGGATATTTAATAAAAAATTCAGTATTTGAATATTCAAATTTAGGAAAATTCTTCTTTAAATCAAGATATTTCCTTTTCATTTCACTAGAAGACTGATCTTTTCTAAGATTATATTCTTGAATTGTATTAAAATGAAGTCTATCTATTTGATTTTCACTAGTAATTTCCCAAGGAAGAACAAAATCTCCGCCCATATGTTTAATCATATTCACATAATCAATATAATCAGACGACTTTTTATTAAAAGCAGGATTGCAAGCAATCTTTTTATATTGATTATAAGATATTTTAACAGGACATTCTTTTGTAGAAAAAGCAGACATTATTTCATTTACCATTTTATAATTCATTAATTCAGAATCTGGATCAGAAATTTTAATTATAAAAATTCCAGTAAGTTCAGTTGCTAAAGTTTCTTTATTTAAATTATAAAAAGGTTTTGGAATTTTCAGAAGTCCAGCAGGAGAATGCGCATCATGACAAGTAGGACAAGTAAATTCAAGACTAGATTGAATTAGAAAAGTTTGATCTGGATAAATTCCAGCATCCTCTAGAAGTAAATATCGTTTACTATAATTTTTTACGAACCATAAATAATGTAAATTTCTTACGATACTCCATCTAGCAACAAGTGCATAAGTTGAAGTTGCAGCCTTTTTTCCAAATTGAGAAATAATTTGATCAAATTCCGAAACAGAATCAGTTAACCAATCATATTGACATAATGGAAGCATAACATTATCTACTGGATCATAAAAAAGATAAGCTTTATATTGAATATAAATCTCTTTAATTATATAATTTGGATTCATATTACCAGTAATCATCCAATTACGAATTGCTTTATCATAATCTGGATTTACTTCATCTTTAATAAAATAACGAAGTGGATAGAAAAATTTATTTACTTCTTTAGGAGCTGTCCACAACTCATTATGATTGAAAACATAAATAATCTTTTCAATGTCAGGACGATATTCTTTAGTAACAAGAATATTATCTTCTATTCCCCAAAGTTCGACAATTTCTTCTATTTTATCCCAAACAATTTTAACTTTAAAATAAATACGATCGTTAGAAAGTGATTTCTTTTCGAGTAAACTAATTTTCGTTATTTCCATAATTTTTATATAACGTTAAATATTTAATGTTCTGAGAATTACATTAGAAAATTTAGTAACACATGTAATTGATGTTGATCCATTACAACCTCTATAAGAAGATATTTTACATAAAGTACAATTATCTTCTGCTTGATTTACAGTTATATGTTTAAAACCATTAAAATAAACAATTTCATTTTCAAAACGAATCATAATTTACTTTAAATTTATGGTCAATATTCGTATTTTTCAAAAATTCTATCTTGACGGCTACAATCTCCAATAATATCCCATACAGGGCATGTATATTTATCAAAAAAATAACATCCAATACAAGGTCTAGATTTATCATTAACCTTTAATTTAATTATGTATTCTTCGGAATCAGCAGTATAATGTTTACGAACAGTGCAATAAAAAATTTCATTATTAAATCTATTCATTATAATCAAAATCTTTTAAATAAAGTTTGTCTATTATTACTACTTTTTTTAACTAAATAGCCGAATGAATAAAGATCAGGACAATCAGATATTTTATTTATAAAAATTTTTTTACGGAGTAAAATACTTCTAAATGGCCTTGCTCCATTTTGTATTTTATAAACATTAAAATTCCAATAAGTACCTGATAAATAAAGAGTTTCTTTTTTATAAAATAACATAATATAAAAATTTTAGAAGAAGAGATTGGAATCGAACCAACATTACCCAATATCAATAACTCTAAATGAATGGTTGAACTGAAATTAAACTGAGTTATCTACTCTTCTTTCAATTAATTATAAAGCTCTATCAATGTTTTCTAGAACAATATGAAATTTGTTTGCCCATTCTTTAACAAATTCATAAACTCCAGTTAGAGTTTTAATTGAACAGTTACAATTACCATGGGCTTGTACTAAATCATATTTATTAGATTTTTTTGATATTTGCATTGTAACATATGGTTGTGTAAGATCGTCTTTTTTTCTTAAGAACATAATCATTGTTTCATTCCTAAGAACTCTTTCTTTATATGATTTAACACAATGATGAAGAATCGCCCCTTCAGTATTTAAATCATCAATATCATCAGGATATTTAATTATAAATTCCTGATTTTCAAAACTAAAGTTCGGATAATTAGCTTTAATTTCTAAATATTTAGCTTTAATCTTTTCAGAAGAAGAATCTTTAAGAAGATTATATTCTTTTACAGTAGTATCATGAAGACTAGTCAATTGATGATCATCATGAATCATCCAAGGCATAACTGGTTCTTCTCCAATCGAATTGCACATTCTAACATAATCGGAATAATCATATTTTCTACTTTTGAGAACTTGATTATCTACAATTTTGTTATACTGAGACATAGTTATAGTTAATGGAGCTCCTTCAGAAGAAACGGTTTTCATTATATCCTTTACTTGAGAATAATTTTCAAGTTTTGTATATGGATCATCAATTCTAATTTTGAAAATAGGAGTAATTTCTACACCAAGTATTTCCTTATTTGCTTGATAAAAAGGTTTTGGAAATCCTAATAATCCAGCCGGAGAATGTTGATCATAACTACAAGGACAAGTAAATTCAAAAGCTGCTTGAATGTTTGGAATTATTTCATCATAAATTCCAGCATCTTCAAGGAGAATATATCTTTGTCCATAGTTTTTAACTTTCCATAAATAATGAATTTGTCGAATAATAGTCCATCTACAAACTAACGCGAATGTTGAAAATTTAATTGGTTCTGGAAGTTCTTTAAGAAGCGCATCAAAATCTTTTATATCATTATAAAACCAATCAAATTGACAAAGCGGAATTGCAACATTCTTTTCTTTATCCCAAAATAAATAAGCAGAAACTTTAGTTTTTACGGGAAATAGGAAAAATCTCTCAGGATTAGAAAAAGTGCCAGTTTGCATATACAAACGCATTTCTTTATCATAAGTTAGAGAAGATTTCTTCAAAAACCACCTAAGAGGATAAAAATATTTATCTCTAGGAAGTATTTTATCATGAAGAGAGTGATTCAATTCATGAATAATTTTGTCGATGTCTTTTCTATATGTTTGGGTGACAATAATATTATCATCAATTCCCCAGAGTTCTATTTCCTCTGTTTTAGAATTGTCCCAAGTAATCTCGACTTTAATATACTTACGAAGATTTGTAAGATCTTTTACTTCAAGAACTTTAGATGTCTTTATTTCCATATCTTTTAAATAAAAAAGCCTCTAGGAAATAAATCCCTAGAGGCTAAATCAAACCTAAATTATAATTATTCTCAAAACATACAAAAACAAAATTAAAATCAAAAACCTTCTCTTCAAACAAAAACAAAATCAAAATTTTATTAAAAGAAGAGAAGCAATAAAGGCGGTTGCCTATTTATGTATAAAACATAAATAAACTAAAATTTTGTATTTATGCAATTTAAAGCGAGAATAATTATAATTTATTCAGAATCAATTAGTTCAAGAACTAACTAATCCTTGGAAAGATTGTTTATTTTTTCATAAATGTCTTTTAAATTTTCAGGAATAACAATTTTCAAAGACTTAATTCTTTGAGTTTCAGCGAGTTTCCAAGCATTAAGTTTTTCTTGATATTCCTTGTCAAGATCCATATACTCCTTGAATTCTTTAGCGAATTTATCTTGATTTTCTTGATTCTGCTTAGTAGCAGTATCTTCTAACTCAGCTTGCATTCCGTTAAATTCAGCTTGATATTTACGGAATTTAGTTTGAATATCAAAGAAAAGAGAATCAACTTTCTCCTGAGAGATTGTTGGAGTATAATTAGTGATAATTGTATCAGAACCTTTCAGATCTACCGAGGAAGGATTTGATGCAATTTTCACTAGATCCTTTCTAGCATTAGATATAGAGCCATTCTTGTGAACTGAATCTCCAAATACTGCTGCATAAGCTTGCAGTTTATAATAACGAAGAAGTTTCTCTGGTTCCCAAGTAGAAAGAATATCAAGAGTAGTTACAGTAGGAATTGCACTAGGTCTTTCTGGGGCTTTCCAATCTAGTGGGAGGTTTGTATAAACGTCTGCAGAAAGTTGCTCTTTTTCTTTAATTGCCTCTCTAAGATAAGCAATAAGAGTTTTACATTTAGAAATTTCTACAAGCATATTCTGAATACTCTGAAATAAATCAGAACTTTCAGAAATTCCAGAAGAAGTTAATACTTTCTTTCCTGCTGTAATTAACTCAATTTCAGTATTATAAAAACGAAGAGACTGTAATTTAGTCTCCAAGTTTTCATAATACTCTTTAGCCATATTTGCTATATGATTAGCAGATGTAGCTGTAATACCGTTAGTTCCAAAAAAATTGCGCATATTTTTTTTAAATTATTTTGTGTTAAGCAGTTATATCTGTAGTTCAATGCATTTATTTTATAAATCTTATAAAATCTTCAAAATCAATACATTCCATGCCTTTTGACTTAACATAAATATTTTTATCTAGAGAATATCCTTTAGTTTGCACTTTTAGAGAAAGTGCCTTAGTTTGTAATTCAGGATTTATTATACCATATCTCAAATAAAATTTTCTATTTTCATAATAACAATAAAAGTTATATTTATTTTTAAAAATTTCTGCATCTTTTCTTGATTTTACTCCATAAAACACAAACATTATACCAAAGTTTAATAAAGAAAGCTTCAAAAAGAGTTATAGTTTTATAATCATATTTTCGATCAGACCAAAATCCATTAATAGTAATATCATGAAGTTTTCCTTCATGATAATAAAAACGATAGTCAGCTATTGGATAAAGGTATTTTATATATTTAATAGCTCTTTTATCATCATTAGAAGAACATTTTAATATAGTTTGACATTTAACTCCTTTTCGAAGATAAAATAAAGTTAACATAATTAAAAAATTATATCTTCAAAATCAATAACATTAAAGTCAAATGTATCCAACCAATCAGTTTCTGAAGATAAAAATTGTTTATTTTTAGAATATAGGTTAATTCCTTTAATTTTAGGATTTAACCTTAATTTTTGGTCAAATACAAATTCTCCCCATTTCCAATCTTTGGAAAATAAAGCTTCTTGAAGATATTTCAAATCTTCTACAGAGTCAATATTTATACGAGCATCTTCAGAAAGAAGATCTTCAAATTTTGTTTTTGAAAGTTTCTTTCTAGGAGCTTGAATTTCTCCAAGAGATTCTGAGATATACAGAGTTTCAGAAATAATTTCTTGATTTTCATTGATATAGTATTTAGTACCAGCAGGAATAATGCATCTACAAATTATTCCATTAAATAGTGTTGGATAGAATAAATATGCTTTAGAAAGATATCCATTATTAATAAAAATATCAGTAACTACCAAATCAATTTTTGGAAGATTTTGATTCATTGGATAATCATTTCCATTTATTGTACAGGATATTCCATCACGATTTATCCACCAAGCATTGATATAACAAACAAGATCTTTTGCAGCAACCTTCTCTTGAAGATTTCTCTGCTTAATTGCTTTCCACATAATTATTCTATTATTTCTAATTGTCTAATTAATTTTTGTTTAATTGTTTCTGCTTTTGATTTGAAATTTGAATCTACATAGATTTTACCTAATGGAGATTCAAAATCAAGAACTAGATTATATTTGGAAATATAATCGTTAGGATTTGTTATTTTAGAAACTTTTGAATTATGAATATAAAAATATTCAGGATAACAAATGTTTATAAAATGGATTTTAGTTTCAATAATGGCTCGCATTCTTCAGGAAATATTTGGAAATCAATTTTTGTAAATTTAAAATCCTCAGATGAATAAACAATAGTTTTATCTATGAATGTAAAAAATAACCAATCTAAGTCAATTACATCAGAATAATTCATATTAGTTCCGGAGGCCCAACGAAAACCATAAGAATATAACAATTGAATTATTTCATTATACTGGGTTTCGTTATATATACGAATAGCATAAAATTTTACTAGATTATCCATGATGTTTAATAAAATCTATAAAATCATCAGCATCAAGAGCTTGCATATCTTTAGCTGTTATGATTCGTGTACAAGTTTTAATATAAGTATGAATTTTAGAAAAATAGAAAATATGAGTATAAAAATAGTTTTTAGGCACGCTCAATTTTCTATAAAGTTTATTAATATCTTTTTTGTTGTATTTATAATATATATTCATAATCAAATATTTAGAAATCCTACTCAGATTCGAACTGAGATCTATAAGGTTTTGCCAATTAAACTATAGGATTTACGAAGTTTACCGATATTTTATTTTATACCGTTTAGTAGCTGGAGTAGTCTGATTTAGACATAATTGTTTATTTTAAAATAAGTATATTCTGGAAATTGTTCTTGAGAATAAGAATAAGAATTCAGAATACGATCAACTATTTGTTTGGTAATTGTTGATACAGAAGATGAACCTTGATAAGTTTTAATCAAAATATTTTTGTAATTATTTTGATTTTTAATTATTAAAAGTTCCATTAGGCATTGTAAGACTGGAAGTTACGATGAGAAGGTGGGATCTCATTGTTAATGTGAATACGTACAATTTCATGTGTAATCGTTTGATTACCAATGGTTACAGGCTCCTGGAGCTTGTATTTCCGAGTAATTTGTCTTAATTTCATAAAAATTAATTATAGGGAATATAAAAATTTGAAATTTAGATTTTTTTGATTTTTTCATTAAATTCAGAAGGAAATTGAAATTGTAAAAAAGAGAAAAATTGGAATGTAAATAATTGAAAATTAAAAAGATACACTCCAATTTTTCATCTTTTTAACACTCTTTCAATTTCCAAATTTTGCGTATTCCATACACAAAATTGTCACTTTCACGGTAATCCGTAATTTCAGGAATTTGTTTCTTAAGTTCCGTTTTTGTAAATCCAGACATACAAATTGTGTAGTCTTTCGGCATAGCTACTCTTGCAAGGATTTCTTCCTCGCAAACAAATTTAAATTCTTTCATTGTATCTTTTGTAAAATATTCTCTCCATTTTTTATCAACTGACTTCCAAAAATCATATCCTCCTGCAGTGTTTTCCCAAACAAATGATGGTGAAATTATATTATTTTTACAAGATTCATATAAACTACTTGGAGATATTTTAGTATCTTTCTTATGATATGCATAAAACTCGTAAAGATACTCAGTCCACAGATGATTATTTTCCATCCATGCACAAAATTGTTCAAATGTTTTCATTATCTTATATATTTAGTTACAACTTTTCTTACTTCTGATTCATCAACTTCAGATATTTCTTCTTTTGGATAATATCCTTCTATGTTTGATTGAATACAAACAAAATTGGGTTCACA
>JALFMW010000134.1 GCA_022782605.1 Clostridium sp.
TGACACAATTCCACTTGACGGAATTAACCGAATGACTAAACCAGGACCTTCTGGATATTGTTGTTAAAAAATGTTAAAAATATTTTCAAAAATAGTAGACTTTTTTCGGGTACCTAAGTATAATAATATGTAAGTATTTGAGTAAAGTAGAATATAAAAATTTAGGATAGTGAAATTAGTAACTATCCTATTTTCTTTTATGATTAGTAGGAAATGAGGAGAGATTCCGTTCAGAATTTTTCTTATAAATATTTTATAGTTAAAATTACATTTTATTACGTTATGAAAAAATTACTTTTATGGTGGGAGAATACTCACTTTTGTAAAGTAATGCATGATAAGTGGGTAAAAGCTATTAAAACAAATATTATCAATAGTCCATATTACAATACTTATTTTCCTTCAAATATAATACATAGACATAGAACGGAGTTTACAGATTCAGATTGGTATTTCAAACCTGGTGATTTATGTTCACATTACTTATATTGGTTATTCGGTAATCATAAGAATAAGTGTAAGATATTAGAAAGACAAATAAGTAAAGTATTTGTTAATGGTCATAAAGATTATATTACTTGTTATAAGATACAGGATTTACATGGAAATATAAGTGATTTTGTTCCTCAAGATTATTTAGATATTTAATTAGACTTTTTACAAATATAATATATAATGTATTACATAACAATAACAGTGATATAAAACATTTATTTTGGACATTTATTTTGGGTATAATTGCAGGTATTGCATTACAGATTTATTGCATTAATCCTCATTATCCTGGTATTGACAATGAAGTTGTGCATGATACCATTCGTGTTGATTCTATTGTTAGAGTAGATAGTATAGAAACAAAGATTCAGATGCCTAAGTCTTTTGTTATTTCATTGGACTCTGTTTCTATTGATACTATTAATACGATAGTTAATGGAAAGGTAACAGATGCAAAATTCAAAATTTCTATAAAATAATTTTTAAAAATGCAGACTTTTATAGATTACCTCTTTATAATATACATAACTTCAATTGAAAATCAAGTTTACACAACTTATATAAATTTTTTTGAAAATTTTTCATTAAAATGTAGACTTTTCAAAAACTTATTTATATAAATTACATAACACAAACGAAATTGAAACAGTTTTACTGAATTCATTTCAGTGAGTTCTTTGAAATATTAACCCATGGTTTCGGTGGGGTAAGGATAAAGCAGTGATGTGATAAAAATCATACGTGACAGTATGGTTGATGTATTAGGGGTTTCCCTGATGCATTCTACAGAAAACCTGATAACACCATTTGAACGGGAATCTGACGGGATAGTTCCTGAGGAGAAGTTCGAATGAACTGGAAGGTAGAAACAACTGGTTTGAGCAGCAATGCAATAGAGTTAATATCATGGATAATTAGTGAGCGGACAAACCTAGTCCCCGTGCTATTATCAGTTACTTAATACGGACCTTATTAACCAATTTACCAAAGCGGTTAAATTACGGGTGGTGCCGGTTTCAGAAATGGTAAGGTGAAACATTTTGCTAATAATATGCAGAATGGATATGTTACGGTGATAGAGTTCTGGCCATGCGGATGGTGTAAACTCAGAAAGGCGATTTAGTGGGTTCTCCTCAAAAGGAAGAAATGCTCTTGGTCGCACCTCGTCTTTCAAGTCTAAACAAATATAACATATAAAGAATAATAATATTAGGATATTAAATTATTTAAGTATATAAATTATACAAAGCAAAAGTGTGCGACACTTGGTGGTTAAAATACCCTTATTCTATTGAAATATGTAGACATGATTCGAGAACCGCAAGGAAAGACATGAGAATAGTAAAAGTAGTATCATGCTAAATGTGGGGACACATTGAATCCTTCCAAGGAAGTTGGTATGAAATGAATTTCTATGAAACCTATCAAGTAAGAGTTTACGATTTTTCACAAAAGTCGTGGGTATGCTCTCAACCTCTTAGAAATAAGAGTTGTGTGAACATGTAACTCCAACGT
>JALFMW010000171.1 GCA_022782605.1 Clostridium sp.
TTCCCATTCCGAACACAGAAGTTAAGCTCTTGAGCGCTGATGGTACTTGGGGGGCAACCTCCTGGGAGAGTAGGACGTAGCCACGTAATCTTTTTTTATTACGTAAATTAGGTATGCAATTAATGCATGCCTTTTTTTATTTGACTTTATAAACTTTTATAAATAATAAAAATAAAGACTAAAAGTAATTAAAATTATTTATTATACATTATATGAAAATGATTTACAAACAAAAAGACTATGAAAATAAATAATAATAAATAAATAAATTAATTTATAGATTAAATAGTGTTGTAAAAGAAAAAAATATAAATTATAATAACCTTAAATTAGTAAATTATAAAGATTATATAACTAAGATTAATTAAAGAGCTCAAAGGTGTAATTTGAGCTCTTTTGGAAACGTTACCGAAAACGTTTCCAAAATGTAAAAATAGGTTAGTAAATGAGAAGGGGGATTGCTGTGAGTTTATCAAAAGTATTAAAGGAGAAATGTAAGAAAGATATTTCGATGTGCACAAATGAGGAGATTTATTATGCACTTTTAGAGACAGTACAAGAATTGGGTGAAGAAAAGACAAAGACAAATGAAGAGAAAAAGAAATTATATTATATATCAGCAGAATTTTTAATTGGAAAATTACTATCTAATAATCTTATAAATTTAGGGATATATGATGAAGTTAAAAAGATTTTATCTGAAAATGGAAAAAGTTTATCTGAAATTGAAGAGATAGAACCTGAACCATCATTAGGTAATGGAGGGCTAGGAAGATTAGCAGCATGTTTCTTAGATTCAATAGCAACTTTAGGACTACCAGGATATGGTGTTGGTCTAAATTACCATTTTGGATTATTTAAGCAAGTATTTAAAGATAATTTACAAACAGAAGAGATAAATAAATGGATAGAAAAGCAAAGTTGGTTAAATAAAACAGATATAACTTACGATATTGATTTTGGTGACTTTACTTTAAAATCTAGACTATATGACATAAACGTTACAGGTTACAATAATACAACTAATAAACTACATTTATTCGATGTTGAAACAGTTGATGAAAATATTGTTGAAGAAGGAATTAAATTTGATAAAGAAGATGTTGAAAAAAATCTTACTTTATTTTTATATCCGGATGATAGTGATACAAAGGGACATCTACTTAGAATTTATCAACAATACTTTATGGTAAGCAATGGAGCTAGATTTATATTAGACGAGTGTATAGAAAGAGGATCTAATTTACATGACTTATATGATTATGCTGTAATACAAATTAATGACACTCATCCTACTATGGTAATACCTGAACTTATACGTCTTTTAGTTGAAAAAGGAATTGAAATGGATGAAGCCATAGAAATAGTATCAAAAACTTGTGCTTATACTAATCATACAATACTAGCAGAAGCACTAGAAAAATGGCCGATAGAATACTTAGAGAAGGCAGTTCCACATATTGTTCCAATTATTAAAGTATTGGATGAAAAGGTAAGAAAAGAGTATGATGATGAATCTTTATATATAATAGACAAAAATAATAACGTTCATATGGCTCATATAGATATACATTATACATTTAGTGTAAATGGAGTAGCATCACTTCATACTGATATATTAAAGAATAATGAATTAAACAACTTCTATGAAATATATCCAGAGAAATTTAATAATAAAACAAATGGAATAACATTTAGAAGATGGTTGATGCACTGTAATCCAGAATTAACACAATTAATAGAACAGTTAATAGGGGATGGATTTAAAGTTGAAGCAGAGAAATTACAAGATTTAATACAATATATTAATGATAAAGAAGTTTTACAAAAGTTATTGGATATTAAACATAATAACAAAGTAAAACTAAAAAAATATCTTAAAAATACACAAAATATAGATATAGATGAAAACTCTATATTTGACATCCAAATAAAAAGACTACATGAGTATAAGAGACAACATATGAATGCTTTATATGTTATTTATAAGTATTTACAAATTAAAAAAGGAAATATTCCTACAACACCTATAACAATTATATTTGGTGCCAAGGCTGCTCCTGCATATACAATAGCAAAAGATATAATACACTTAATATTATGTTTACAACAACTTATAGATGATGATGAAGAAGTAAGTAAATATTTAAAAGTTGTTATGATAGAAAACTATAATGTTACAGCAGCAGAGAAACTAATACCAGCTTGTGATATATCTGAACAAATATCATTAGCTTCTAAAGAAGCCAGTGGTACAGGTAATATGAAATTTATGCTAAATGGAGCCTTAACTCTTGGAACAGAGGATGGAGCTAATGTTGAAATACACGAACTTGTTGGTGATGATAATATATTCATATTTGGTGAAAGTAGTGAAGATGTAATTAAACATTATGAAAATAAAGATTATGATCCACTAGATTTCTATATAAAAGATAAGACAACAAAAGAAGTTGTAGACTTTATTGTTAGTGATGAAATAATGAATGTTGGTAATGAGGAAAATCTTATAAGATTATATAAAGAAATACTGAGAAAAGATTGGTTCATGGGCTTATTAGACTTTAAATCATATTGTGAGAAAAAAGAGGAAATATTTAAAGAGTATGAAGATAGAGAAAAGTGGTCAAAGAGAATGTTAATTAATATTAGTAAAGCAGGATACTTCTCTTCTGATAGAACTATAGAAGAATATAATGATGATATTTGGAAATTAAAGTAATAATATAGTGATTATATGAAAATATAATAAAAAATAGATGTATATATAATTACTTGCATATAAATTAAACAATATAGTTTGATTTATTGATTATCATGACAAAGAGTGCTATTATTTTAGTAATGAAACAGGAAAACGTTGCCGGAAACGTTACCATTTTGTTTCTTAAGGGGTATTAAAAAATATATTTTAGGGGGAAATGTTACTATGAAACTAAAGAAATATTTAACAATTGCTTTATCTGCAGTTATGGCAACTGTAGCACTAACTGGTTGTAGTTCATCATCAAATGATTCAGCATCTGATGACACAGGTTCAGTTTATTATTTAAGTTTTAAACCTGAACAAGAAGAACAATGGAAGAAAGTTGCAAAAACTTATGAAGATGAAACTGGTGTAAAAGTAAAAGTAGTTACAGCAGCTAGTGGTAAATATGAAGAAACATTAAAATCTGAAATAGCAAAAGATGATGCGCCAACTTTATTCCAAATAAATGGACCAGTTGGATATCAAAATTGGAAGGAATATACTGCTGATTTAAAAGATACTGATTTATATAAGCATTTATTAAATGAAGATTTAGCTATAAAAGATGGGGATGGAGTATATGGTATACCTTATGTTGAAGAAGGTTATGGAATAATATACAATCAAGCAATAATGGATAAATATTTTGCATTAGATGGGGCTAAGGCAAAATCTATAGATGAAATAAATAATTATAATAAATTAAAAGAAGTTGCAGAAGATATGCAAGCTAAAAAAGATAAATTAGGAATAGATGGAGTATTTGCATCTACATCATTAAGTCCAGGTGAAGATTGGAGATGGCAAACTCATTTAGCAAATCTTCCTGTTTATTATGAATACAAAGATAAAGACGTAAAAGATTTAGATAAAATAGACTTTAAATATGCAGATCAATATAAAAATATATTTGATTTATACATAAACAATTCAACTTGTAAACCAACATTATTAGGAAGTAAAACAGTTTCTGATTCAATGGCTGAATTTGCTCTTGGTAAATGTGCAATGGTTCAAAATGGTAACTGGGCATGGAGCCAAATATCAGAAGTTGATGGAAATACAGTTAAAGCAGAAGATATAAAGTTTATGCCTATATATACAGGTGTTAAAGGTGAAGAGAAACAAGGTATTTGTATAGGAACTGAAAACTACTTCTCTGTAAATAAAAATGCTTCAGAAGCAGATCAAAAAGCTACTAAGGACTTTATAAACTGGATGTTTACAAGTGATAAAGGTAAAGATTTAGTAACTAATGAGTTAGGATTTATAACTCCATTTGATACTTTCAGTGAAGAAGAAGCTCCACAAGATCCTTTAGCTAAAGAAGTTATAAAATACTTAGGAAATAAAGATTTATACAATATAGATTGGAACTTTACTACTTTCCCAAGTCAAACATTTAAAGATGATTTTGGTGCAGCATTACTTGAATACTGCAATGGAAACATGAAATGGGACGATGTTAAAAAACAAGTTGTAGATGAATGGGCAAGTGAAAAAGAAGCATCAAAATAATAAAAAATAATATTTGTAAGTAGGTATTTAAAATTAAATTAACTTAAGACAGTAAAGGATTAGCCATAGATAACATTATACTACCGTTAAAGATGATTTAGGATTAAGTCCCAAATCTACATTAGTGTAAATATATTATTTATGGCTAAAGCTTTTTCTATAGATAAAATAATTTTATAGCCTTACTTTTAAATCATATTAGGAGGTGTAATATGCAAAAAACACTAAAAAAATATTTTCCAATATTTTTATTTCCGACAGTAATTGCTTTTTGTATTGCTTTTGTAATTCCTTTTATAACAGGTTTATACTTATCTTTCTGTAATTTTACTACTGTAAGCAATGCTAAATTTGTAGGATTTGAAAACTATATAAAAGCATTTTCATCAAGTCAAAGATTTGGACAAGCCTTTGGATTTACAACACTATTTACAATTATATCAATTATAACAGTAAATATAATAGCATTTACCCTAGCATATCTTTTAACTAAGAAAATAAAAGGTACTAACTTCTTCCGTACAGTATTCTTTATGCCTAACTTAATAGGAGGGATAGTACTAGGATATACATGGCAATCAATGATAAATGCAATTTTAGCTAACTATGGAACAACTTTAGTTGCTAATGCTAAATACGGATTTATAGGATTAATAATATTAATGAACTGGCAAATGATAGGTTATATGATGATTATATATATCGCAGGACTTCAAAATGTACCAACTGAATTAATAGAAGCATCAAAAATAGATGGTGCAACAAAATGGCAAACATTAAGACATGTAACAATACCTATGGTAATGCCATCTATAACTATATGTTTATTCCTAACACTATCAAATAGTTTTAAATTATATGATCAAAACTTGGCTTTAACAGCTGGAGCGCCTATTCACAAAACAGAAATGCTAGCTCTTAATATAGTAAATTCATTCTATGGAAGAAGTAATTTTGAAGGTGTTGGACAAGCTAAAGCAGTGATGTTCTTTATAATAGTAGCATGTATCGCACTTAGCCAATTATATTACACTAGAAAAAGGGAGGTAGAGCAATAATGGAAAATGTAATAACACATAAAAAAAGTAGTTCAATAGTTGAAAGTACTGTGTCACGAAAAAAAAGTACGGGAAATACTATTATTTTTATAATATTATGTGCACTAGTGGTAGTATTTTTATATCCCATAATGTTTATTGTAATTAATTCATTTAAGGGTAAATTTTTCATAAGTCAAAATCCTTTTGCTTTACCGACAGCAGAAACTTTCGCAGGACTTACAAACTATATTAATGGATTAGAAAAGACAGGATTCTTTAGCGCTATGGGATGGTCTTTCTTTATCACTATATTATCGGTAGCAGTAATAATATTTTTCACATCTATGACAGCTTATTATATAACTAGAGTTAAGAGTAAAGCAACAAATGTTTTATATTACTTATTTGTATTTTCTATGATAGTACCTTTCCAAATGGTTATGTTCCCTATGGTAAAATTAGCAGATACATTAAATTTATCTAATCCATTAGGAATGGTAGCTTTATATTTAGGATTTGGATCTGGATTATCAGTATTTATGTTTAGTGGTTTTATTAAATCAATACCATTGGAAATAGAAGAAGCTGCTATGATAGATGGTTGTAATCCATTACAAACTTACTTCCATATAGTACTTCCAATATTAAAACCAACATCTATAACAGTAGCAATATTAAATGCTATGTGGGTATGGAATGATTACCTATTACCATACTTAGTTATAGGTTTATCAACAAAATATAAAACAATTCCAGTAGTTATACAAATGCTAGTAGGATCAAATGGAAATAGGGATATGGGAGCCATGATGGCAATGTTAGTTTTAGCAATTATTCCAATAGTAGTTTTCTATTTGGCATGTCAAAAGCATATTATTGAAGGCGTTGTTGCTGGAGCTGTAAAAGGATAATAAAAAGTATTATAGGAGGAACATCATGAGAAGAAGTGGGATGTTATTACCTGTTGCAAGTTTACCTTCCAAATATGGTATAGGGACTTTTTCAAAAGAAGCTTATGATTTTGTAGATATGTTGCATAGTGCTGGTCAAAAGTTATGGCAAATACTGCCTTTAGGGCCTACTGGATATGGTGATTCTCCATATCAATCATTTTCTACTTTTGCAGGTAATCCATATTTTATAGACTTGGATCAATTGGTTGGAGAAGGACTATTAACTGAGGAAGAATGTAATAGTTACGATTGGGGAAATAAATCAAATTATATAGACTATGAAAAAATTTACTTATCAAGATTTAAGATATTAAGAAAAGCCTATAAAAGAAGCAATATAGGTGATAGTAAAAAATTTAATGCATACTGTAAAAAGAATAGCTGGTGGCTAGATGATTATGCATTATATATGTCCATAAAAGACTCTTATGAGGGTAAGCCATGGATAGAATGGGATGAAGAAATAAGAGAAAGAAAAGAAGATGCTTTATTAAGTTATAAAAGAGACTTAGAAGAAGAAATAGAATTTTATAAATATTTGCAATATCTATTTTCACAACAATGGCATAAATTAAAAGCTTATGCAAATAAAAAAGGGATTTCTATTATAGGAGATATACCCATATATGTATCACTTGATAGTTCAGATACATGGGCAAATCCAGAGTTATTTCAATTAGATAAAGAATGTTTACCAACAGCAGTAGCAGGTTGTCCACCAGATAGTTTTTGTGAAACAGGCCAATTATGGGGAAATCCTTTATATGACTGGGAATATCACCAATTTACAGATTATGAATGGTGGATAAAAAGAATAAAATATTCATTTGATTTATATGACATTGTAAGAATAGATCATTTTAGAGGATTTGATGAATATTATTCAATACCATATGGAGATAAAACTGCTGTAAATGGAACTTGGGAGAAAGGACCTGGTATAGAATTATTTAAATACTTGAGACAAGAATTGGGAGAAGTAGATATTATAGCAGAAGATTTAGGATTCCTTACAGAAAGTGTGAAACAACTACTTAAGGATACTGGATATCCTGGTATGAAGATACTGCAATTTGGGTTTGACTCAAGAGAGGATAGTGATTACCTACCTCATAACTATGATAGAAACTGTGTAGTTTATACTGGAACTCATGATAATAATACTATTAGAGGATGGTATAAAGAAATTAGTAGAGAAGATAAAAAAATGTCTGTTAATTATATGAATAATAAATACACTCGTGATAATGCTATTCATTGGGATTTTATATGTTTAGCAATGAGAAGTGTATCGGATACGTGTATAATACCAGTTCAAGATTATCTTGGACTAGGATCAGAAGCTAGAACTAATACACCATCGACAGTAGGTCAAAATTGGACATGGAGAATGAGTAAAGATTGCTTTTCTAAAAAAATAATAAAGAAAATAAAGATGTTAACTAAATTATATTCAAGAATATAACTTTAATATCTATTATATGATAAACTGATATAGCAAGAATAGAAAGTGAAAGGATTGATTTAATATGAAGGCAATCACAATAAAAGATATAGCAAAGAAATGTGGTGTAGGAGTAAGTACAGTATCAAGAGCCATTAACAATCATCCGGACATAAGTGAAGAAACAAGAAGTATGATTATGGAAGTTATAAAGGAAAGTAACTTTGTTCCTAATAAAAGTGCTAGAAACTTAAAACTTTTAGATAGTAAGACTATAGCAGTATTAATAAAGGGAATAGATAACCCATTCTTTCAAAATATGATAAAAATATTTGAAGAAGAAGTTCAAAGAAGAAAATATTCCTTCATATTACATAGAGTTGATTCAAATCAGGATGAAGTGGAAGTTGCGCTAGAGCTTATTAATGAAAAAAGATTAAAGGGGATAGTTTTTTTAGGTGGTAACTTTTCACGACAAGAAGACAAGTTAAAAGAAATAAAAATACCTTTTATTTTAAGTACTATAGCTATGTCAGACAATGTTGATAAAAACTTATATTCATCAGTGTGTGTAGATGATAGAAAAGAAAGCGAAAAAGTAGTAAATTTCTTGTGTGATAAAGGGCATAAGAAAATAGCAATTCTAGCAGCAGGCAAAAGTGATAAAAGTATAAGTAAACTACGTATAGAAGGATATGAAAATGCTTTGAAAAATAGAAATATTCCTATAAATAAAAATTTAATAAGACATACTGATAATAATGAAAATATTCAGATTATAGGAAATGGATATAAACTTATGAAAGAACTTTTAGAATCGAAAGAAGAGTTTACAGCAGTTTATTCAATTTCTGATAGTATGGCAATAGGAGCAAGTAAAGCAATATTAGAAAGTGGGAAAAGAATTCCAGAGGATTATTCTGTAGTAGGATTTGATGGATTAGATATGACATATTATTATAATCCTTCTATTACTACTATACGTCAACCTGTGGAAGAGATGGCAAGGGAAACTACTAAAATATTATTTGATTTAATTAATAAGAAAGCTAAAAATCAACATAAAGTATTTGAAGCTGAGTTAATTATTAGGGAATCAACATCAGAATTAAGTAGATAATTTTAGTATCATTAAGAATATATTGAGGGGGATTGAAAAATGGCAAGCTTATCATTACAAAACGTAAGTAAAATATATGAAAATGGTTATGAAGCTGTAAAAGATTTTAATTTAGAAATAGAAGATAAAGACTTTATAATATTTGTAGGTCCATCAGGTTGTGGTAAATCTACAACTTTAAGAATGATAGCAGGACTAGAGGATATAAGTAAAGGGACTTTGAGAATAGATAATAAAGTAGTAAATAATGTTGAAGCTAAAGATAGAGATATAGCAATGGTATTCCAAAGTTATGCCTTATATCCACATTTAACAGTATATGATAATATGGCTTTTGGATTAAAATTAAAGAAAGTTCCAAAAGAAGTAATAGATGAAAAGGTAAAGTATGCAGCGAAGATACTAGATCTTGAAAAATTACTTGATCGTAAACCAAAAGCATTATCAGGTGGTCAAAGACAAAGGGTTGCTATGGGAAGAGCTATAGTTCGTGAACCAAAAGTATTCTTAATGGATGAACCATTATCAAACCTTGATGCAAAATTAAGAGTTCAAATGCGTACAGAAATATCAAAATTACATGAAAGATTGGGAGCTACTATGATATATGTAACTCATGATCAAACAGAAGCTATGACTCTAGGAACTAAGATAGTAGTTATGAAAGATGGTATAGTACAACAAGTTGATACACCACAAAACTTATATAATTACCCACAAAATAAATTTGTTGCTGGATTTATAGGATCTCCTCAAATGAATTTTATTGATGCAACAGTTTGTAAAAAAGGTAATAAGATTGCATTAAAGGTTGGAGACTATGAATTAGAGTTGCCAGAAGCTAAGGGAAAGATATTAGCTAGTAGTGGATATATTGGTAAGACAGTATCTATGGGTGTACGTCCTGAGAATGTGCATGATATAAATGAACTAAATGAAGCTCATACAGGTGAAGAAATAGAAACTACTGTAAATGTGTATGAATTACTTGGATCAGAAGTTTATCTATACTTTAATTTAGAACAGTTCCCATTAACAGCAAGAGTAAGTCCAAATACGCCAGCTAGAGTAGGGGATAAAGTTAAATTCAAATTTGATATGGATAAAGTACATATATTTGATAGTGAAACAGGCGTAACAATAACAAATTAATAGAAAAATAAACAAAACTGCTATAATTATAACTATGGCAGTTTTGTTTAATATTTTAAAAGTAATGAGGAAGGTTTTTTATGGATAACTTATTTGAGTATGATAATAAATTTTTTGAAGTTTTGGGGAAGATAACTGACATAATTATATTAAATTTATTATGTATAATTTCATGCTTACCAATTATAACAATAGGAGCATCCGTTACAGCTACATATTTTGTAGCTTTACAAATGGTAAGAAACGAAGAAACTTATATTATTAGGGAGTTTATAAAAAGATTTAAGGAGAATTTTATATTTAGTACAAAGGTATGGAGCATTATATTAATAATAGGTTTGGTATTAAGTTTTGATTTTTATATATCTAGATTAATATTAAATGAATATATGAGAATAACTTTACAGTTTATATTAACAATAGTAAGCATAATATTTATTTTTTTACTTACATATGTATTTCCTATAATATCTAAGTTTGAAAATACTATAAAAAATACTATGATAAATTCAATACTTATATCAATTCAACACTTACCTAAAACTATATTTATGGTTTTGATAAATTTAAGTCCAATAATACTGACTCTTACTCTAAGTAACTATTGGGGGCAGATATTATTTTTTTATACAGTGATGGGTTTTGCAAGTATTACTTATATAAATTCAATGTTTTTTAATAAAATATTTGAAAAATATATTGTTTAAAATATTAATAACTATGGAGAAAATTATAAAAATCTTCATAGTTTTTTATTCAGAATTAAGTAATTAACTAGTTTTCTAGAATGATAATAAAAAAATAGAAAAATAAATAAAAAAAGTATTGACCTATTGTTATCTAAATGGTATAGTATTACTTGTCCTTGAGACAAGGGCAAAACGTCAACAAAACTTTTTAAAAAAGGTGTTGACAAAGAAAAACAGTTTTGATAAAATGAAGAAGCTGAAATAAGCAAAGAACTTTGAAAATTAAACAGTAGGTTAACATAAACGATTCAATTAGAATCGATTGAAACAACAAACAAACCAAGCCAGATATTCAGATAATGATTAGTCTGAGCAGGTAAACAACTTTTATTTGAGAGTTTGATCCTG
>JALFMW010000179.1 GCA_022782605.1 Clostridium sp.
CGATTTTTGAATACCCTTGAAAATAAAGCGATTATAGAGAAAAATTGCTTATAAACATAGAAAAATAGGCTGCTTTAAGGAGTAGTGACAGGATACGCAAATTTGAGTAGCTAAAAAGGAATAATTCAGAGGAGATGAGATATTATAACCGCAATCCTATACAAGCGAAGGCTACCAATGGTTACGAGATACCAAGAGAACCTAGAATGCAAGTTAAAAAAATAGAAAATAAAGAAGATTATATTGATTTACTTTTGGAGGCAGATCCTTCAAAAGATATGATACATAAGTATTTGAACGATTCTGATGTATATGCATTAAAAAAAGAAGATGAGCTAATTTCTATTGCAGTTATTTTGCACATTGATAGAAAAACATTAGAATTAAAAAATATAGTTACAAAAGAAAATTTTAGAAATAAAGGTTATGCAAAAACACTTTTAAAATCATTATGTGGTAATTATAAACAGAAATATGACAGAATGTTGGTAGGAACAACAGAGAATAATATTCCTTTCTATGTTAAGCAGGGATTTGATAAATATGAGAAAACAATTAAAAATTTCTTTATAGATAATTATAAAGAAAAAATAAAAGATGGAGAATTAACTTGTACTGATTTAATATATTATTCAAAAGATTTAAAGAAAAAATAAAATATTATAGTTATTGAAATAATATCTAACATATATAAGAAATCTAATAGAAATATTAGATTTTTTATTTTGCCTTCAAAAAGGAAGGAGTAAAAAGAAAATGAAAAAAAATGAAAACAACAAACCAAAAAATAATGAAAAAATTAAAAAAGAAACAGAAAAGATTAAAGAGATTATAAGAAAGGAGACAGGTATTTATATAAAGAAGATGAACTCAAGAAACTTAAAGAAAGAATTTGAACAATTTTATTATATTATGGCATCAAATTATTATGAGTGTTTAACAGCAATAGGGTATTTAGATGAAATAGAAACTGATTGCTTTGCTTGTATAAAAGATGATTACTTATCAGATTTTGTAAGGTCAATGAGTGCTATGATGAATAAAATATTTTGTGATGAAGAAAAAGACTTTTCAGATATAATGAATGGAATTATGAGAATGTTAATTTCTGAAGATAAAATAGTTAATATTATAAAAGATGATATACCTAACTGGGTAGTATTAAGAAATAAGATAAGACCAGGATTAGTAAATATTGTACCTTTATATGATAATTTAAATGAATACTATTTGAATTATTCATATAGTTATAATGTTCAAGAAGATATAAAACCTTTTATTGTAGGACTTAACAATTTATTTGGTAAATTAGCAGATGATGAGGAGTTTATATATGTTTCTACTCATTTACAAGATGATAAAGAAATAACAGAGGAATAAATATTCAAGACAAGAGTTAGCTTTTAGGAGTTAGCTCTTTTTTTTGAGGAAAGGAGCAAGAATGGGAAAGTGTCAGATAATTGCAATAGCAAATCAAAAAGGTGGAGTTGGAAAAACAACAACTACATTTAGTTTAGGAGTTGCACTTAGTAAACAAGGAAAAAGAGTATTACTAATTGATGCAGATCCACAACGGAGATTTAACTACTTGTATGGGTTACTATAATCAAGATGAATTGCAGAATACTATTGGAACATTAATGTCTGATACTATATGTGATAATGAAATAAATGCAGAAAATGCTATTCTTCATCATAAAGAAGGAGTAGATTTAATTCCTGCAAATTTAGATTTATCAGCAATAGAGTTTTCATTAGTTAATGCAATGAGCAGAGAGTTCACGCTTAAAAATTCTATAAGAGGTATTAAAGATAACTATGATTATGTATTGATAGATTGTATGCCATCTCTTGGAATGATAACAATAAATGCACTTGCTTGTAGTGATAAGATAATAATTCCAGTACAGGGAGAATATTTAGCTGCAAAAGGAATGGGACATTTAGTTCAAACAGTTAAAAGAGTTCAAAAGCAGATAAACCCTAATTTGAAAATAGGGGGAGTATTACTTACATTAGTAGATAAAAGAACAAATTTATCGAAAGATGTTAGAGCAAATTTAATCGACAATTATGGACAATATGTGAAAATATATGGTACTGAAATACCAAAAGCAATAAATACTGCAAAATCAACATCAACAGGAAAGAGTATATTTGAATTTAATAAAAACAGTCCTGTTGCAAACGCATACAATAATTTAGCAAAGGAGGTATTAGATAATGAAAGAACAAGACAAAAAGATGGTACTTCCAAAGTTAGATGATTTATTTACAATTCAAGAACAAAGAGATAATCCAGTTGTTGATGAGGTAAAGGAAATAGAACTATATAAAATTGGAGAATTTCCAGACCACCCTTTTAGAGTTTTAGATGATGATAAAATGGAAGAAATGGTTAAAAGTGTAAAAGAATATGGAGTTTTATTACCTGTTATAGTAAGAAAACGAGGAGAA
>JALFMW010000184.1 GCA_022782605.1 Clostridium sp.
CCCATAAAAATCAATAAAAAATCTACGTGGACAATTATTGTGGACATAGTTATATAAAATGTCAGCATTCGAAATGCTGGCATTTTTCCGTTTCATTAAGTTTTATAATGAAGGAGAGATAACTATGGTAAGCGTAAGAAAACGTGGAAAGGTATATGAATACCGATTTGAAATTGCAACAGTTGAGGGAACAAGAAAATGGATAACAAAGTCAGGGTATCCAACAAAAGCAGAGGCTTTTAAAGAAGGAGCAAAAGCCTATAACGATTTTTACTACAATGGTCAAAAGACGCAGTTAAGAGAAAATATGTCGTATGCAGATTTTTTAGATTATTGGATAGATAATTATGCAAGTTTCAATTTGCATTACTCTACTACAATATCTTATATAAACATTATTAAAAATCACGTAAAACCAAGAGTAGGATTTTATAAATTATGGCAATTAGATACACGCCTTTTACAGGAGTTTATCAATAAAATATATGTTGAGTATGGCTTTTCAAAAAACTATATGGCGAGTATTTTAAAAGTGGTTAAAGGTTCATTAAAATATGCGTGTTACACATTAAATTATATTAACACTAATCCTGCTGAACACGTCCACGCACCAAGAATAGATAAAATTGGAAAAGATCCTGCACATATATTTACACAAGAAGAAATAGAAAGAATATTAGATAGATTTAAAGGTACACATTCAATATATTATGCTTTTTTAACTGCTTATTATACAGGAATGAGAGTGTCAGAAGTATATGGTTTAACTTGGGACTGCGTTGATTTTGAAAAGAAAACATTAACAATAAATAAAAACATTATTAAGAAAAATCAATATGGTTTACCAAAAAGAAAAAATATAACAAAAGGACATTCTGTTGGTGTTTGGTATTATGGGGATTGTAAAAATCCTCAAAGTAGAAGAACTATTTCTATTGGAGATACGCTAGTAAATGCATTAAAAGATTATAAAAAAGAACAAGAAGAAAATAGAAAATTCTATGGAGATTCTTATCTTTGCTATTATGAAAAGAAAGTAATAAATGAAATTACTAAAAGAGAACAAACAAAATTGATAGAAGCAAATGCAGAATTAGAATTACCTTTACCAGAAGCACAATTAGTTTTTGTAAAAGATAATGGACAATTTTTAGGAACAGATTCACCGAAGTATGCATTTAAAGTTATTCATTATGAATTGGGAATTAACAGTAGGTTTCACGATTTTAGAGATACACACGCAACAAAACTTATTGAGAGTGGTGCAGATATTAAAGCAGTATCAAAGAGATTAGGACATTCTACTATTCAAACAACATATAATATATATGTTAGAGTAACGAATAAAATGGAAAGTGATACAGTAGATAGATTTGAAAAATATACTACAACACTTGATATTCCACAAACAGCAGAAATTCCTTATCAAGTATAAATTACATTAAAGGGGGAATAAAATATGTTTAAAAAGAAAATAAAAATACATATATACAAAAATGAAATTTCATTAGTATTGAAAGCCTTAAATGAATTTAGAAATGAGGCAATAGGGAAAGGTAGATATACAGATTGTATTGATGAACTAATAATGAAATTAAATAAATAACATATTTGAACTGATTAAAAATGGTCAGTTCTTTTTTTATGCCAGAAATGGAATACATAGCCATCTTATTAAATTAAGGTGGCTAAATTAAAAGAAAGGAGGCGAGAATATGCAAGAAAGTAAGTGCAAGGTAATTGCAATCACAAATCAGAAAGGAGGAGTTGGTAAGACCACAACAACATTTAATCTTGGAGTAGCATTGGCTAAACAAGGAAAAAGAGTGTTAGTTGTAGATGTTGATCCTCAGAGTAATTTAACTACTTACGCAGGTTGGTATGATGAAAATGAATTGAAATATACTTTAACTGATTTAATGGAGCAATCTATGAATGATGAAGAAATTAAGACAAAAGAAAGTATATTACACCATAGTGAAAATGTGGATTTAATTCCATCTAATCTTTCTTTATCAGCATTAGAAAATTCATTAACTTATGCAATGAGTAGAGAATATACTTTAAGGAATTGCTTATCTAGTATTAAAGATGACTATGATTATATACTTTTAGACTGTCAACCAAGTTTAGGGATGCTTACAATAAATGCTCTTGCTAGTGCAAATAGTGTTATCATACCAGTTCAAAGTATTTTCAAGGGTGGTTTTTAGATCTTTAATAGTAAGTTATGTTTTTCAAGTTTAGAAAAAATGGATGATAGTTTTATTTATCGAGACCATTTATAATGCAGAGTATATACATTTTTGGTATAATTTTTTCTAAGGAGGAAATCATGCAAAGTAAGAAAGAAGTTGGTTTAAACTTTATTAAAAAATTTTATACG
>JALFMW010000244.1 GCA_022782605.1 Clostridium sp.
GTCTGGCACAAGCACTTACTTCCTTTGTGTGCACATGTAAGTCATATTTAAATTTCATCTGTATACTCCTTTTGTCTTTATCATATATATTTTTACTATTATAAATATATATAATTAATTTCACTTTATAAAATATTAACATATATATTTAACTTAGACTATTATGAAAAAATATCCTGAGCATATTATAGATAGAAAAATAAAAAAGTAGAAGCACTGCTTCTACTTCGCAATATATAACAATTACGAACTTAATTATATTATATATGATTAATAACGAAGTTAGCTAACAGAGCTTAAAAATAAAAGAAAGAATTAAAGAAAACTTAGAAGAGAGTTAAAAAAATTAAATGAAGAATAATAAAATAATAGCTATAAACTTTAAAGTAAATATCTAATTATTTATGAATATGTCTTGGTTTATTTATTAAAAATGACTCAAAACATGCAAGTTGAAGGTCACCATTCATAAAATACTGATACATTATTGAATTTTCTTGAGAGTAAAAAATATTTATCTTAGATGTCTTGCCATCCTTTAGATTATTAATCAAAAATTTAGTTTCTCCTAAGCCTAATATATAACACTGAGTAATATATATTGATGCATTGGCAATAAACACGTCAGCTTCAGAATCTTTATTTCTATTTATATGATCTTCAAAGTTATTTCTAATTCTACTCAATTCAGATATATATAAATTAATTGACCTAGAAGCTTCTATTAAATCATTATTTGAACTATTAGAATTGATATTTAATGTACTAAGATTATCTCTTATCCTTTGTATCTCTATTAAGTTTTTTACTAGGTTATCTTTATCTTTGATATCAGATAAGTTTGAACTACTATAAAATGGACTTAAAGCATATGACATAGGAGTAATCGTAGGCATTAAGATTACCATAGCTATAAAAATACAAATTAACTTTTTTCTCGTTTTAATTATGCTCCTCAATATATTTTTATTTGCAATTAGTTTTCTCATATGTGTAATTTAAAATGCAGTTTTTTGTAAAATAATATTGATGTGTAATTTTCAATATTATTTGATTACATATTACTTTTTATTACCAAAAACATTTTATTTTATAAATATGGCAACTATGATATAATATCTAAGTAAAATTATGTCTAATTTATATAGTTTTATAAATATAAAATTTAAGGAGAAAACTTTATGAAAAAAATATTTATAGTAGGTATACTACTTACAACTTTAGTATTTGGTGGTTGCACTGCTAATAATAAAAAAGAAGTTTTAACATCAGAAAATCTTAAATATTCTAATATAGATGACGAGGCTACTCAAGATAAAGTTTCTCAGTTTTTATATGAGAATAATATAGATAAAAATGATGTTGATATGTTTATGAATTCAGTTAAAAGCTATTACAAAAGTGTGAATGGTGTAAAACTTTTAAATGAAGATGAAAGATTATCTGATTTACAAGTTCCATACAATTTATATGATCTTTCTGATAAATGGGATGAAAGTAATCCTGACTTTGTAGATCAAAATTGTAGGATAACTGCTTTTAGATTATTTAAAAACTTCATAACATCAGAATCTAACTTAAGCTATGATAAAATAAACCAAAATAATTTAGAATTTGATTTAGTTACTTTAAAAGATAATCCTAATGCAAAATTTAGCAAAGAAGATATGAATAAATTTTTCAACTTTTATTCAGAAATCAAAGTTTCAGATATTAATAATGTAAATAAATGTGCTGAAGAAATTGCTAAAGAATTGAAAAAAAGAGAAATATCATTTAAATCTGATAAAAATATATCTATAATAAACGGATATGTTCCATCTGAAGAAGATGAATCTATGTTTGTTGGTCATACTGGTGTAGCTATAAATACTAAAGATGGTATTGTATTTATTGAAAAATACGGATTTGGATTACCTTACCAAGTTACATTATTCAAAGATAAAGAAAACTTAAAAATATATATGGTTGATAGACTTAAAACTAGTTTTACTGGAGAATCTCAAAGTTATGAACCTGTGATAATGGAAAATGATAAACTTATGTAAATATATTCTTAAAGAGTTGTCTCAAAATGATTTTAAAATCATAAAAAGAGGCAACTCTTTTTTACTATACAACTTTATACAATCCTGTATCTATTACTTTTTGATTTTCTTGTATTTCTATAATTATCTTAATGAATAAATTAAAATTAGGATTATAATATAAAAACCACATCTCTCTACTTAATTAATAGTAAAGATGTGGTTTTATATTGCTTTGTTAAACTGCTCCCAAGTTCGCATTATATTTATTTATCAATTTGTTTGCTATAAAATTTAAAATTACTTATGATTAGAGTTACTGAAAATGCTATAAATGAAATAACCCCTGCAAAAGAAATTACCCCAAGTAAATTATATAATGATTCTGTAAATAAACTGTTACCTATTGAGCCACTAAAAACTGATAGTGTAGCTTGAACAAATATAGGAGATTGAACTAACACAAGCATAAAACTCCCAAAGATACAGCACAATAATTTTATATTTTTTAAATTTCCCATTTATTATTACTCCAAAATGTTTATATTTAATACTAAATATATCACACTTACCATTAATAATAATTAATTCAATATATTTACTATATAAAACTTTTATTTTTAGGAGGTATTTAATAAATATTATAAAGACAAATAATAGTAGTTTTAGCTTATATATTATGATAATTATATTCGTAATTTATAACAACTGCGAACTTTATTATATTATAACACTAACTTAATTTACATATTGTATTTATAGGGGTTTTGTTACTTTTTCAAATGCATTGGAATTACTTTGACACACAAGCTTCCAAAATGTTTTAGAACATTATAATTTCCTTGAAATTTAAAAAAGATGCTAGCGTTTTTGCTAACATCCTTAATTTAAATTTTATTATAAAATAAATCACTTCCTAATATTTATATTCGTATTTGACAAAAATATAAGTTTACTTTAATTAAATATACCTATAATTATAAAAAAGGCAATGATATATACTATATCAATTACTCTAAATTTAAATCCTTTTTCTTTAGTCTGTACTCTTCTTTTGAATGGTTTCGGACTATGTCCATCTAGTCTTTTTTGCCATTCATCTATATTAACTATTCACATTCTAAATATTTTTTGATATAATAAATATCAGTGGGAGCTTATACTAGGTATAAGCATTACGCTAGCCCAAATAAAGGCACCTATCTTTTGATGGGTGCCTTTCTATTTTAATAAACAATTTTTAATTATTCTCATCTATCCAAGAAATTACATATTCAAATTTATCACTTACTTTATCCTTAAGTATTTCAAACTTTCCATTTAATCCTTTTTCACTAGCAGTTAATTCAAGGTGACATAAAGCAATACCTATATCAACTTTATTTATATCTATTTTACCATCACTGTATATATGTAAATTCTTATCTTCTTTTACTATTCTCCATGGTTGCTTATTAAGAGCAGAAGGTGCAAGCCTAATATTTTCTAAAACTTCACCGTACTCTCCAGATTCTTCATAAGATAGGGTTGTATCAAAGTTGTCTTTAAAGAATAAACTAGTAAAATCTTTTCTTTTATTAGTATTTACACCAAACATTTTAGCTACCAAAGTTTTTTTGTCTGCTTCAATCCCAAAAGGACATACTATTGATAATGATTCATTGTCTTTTAAATTTATAACTTCAGCAAATTTACTTTTATTAAAAGTTCCACCTAACCACACAGTTCCTAGTCCTAAATCAGTACAGTATAATACAACCTTTTCAAGTAAATATCCTATATCATAAAGACCTTTGTTATCACTTTTATCATATGCTGCTGTTA
>JALFMW010000297.1 GCA_022782605.1 Clostridium sp.
TTATGAGCAGTTAGACTAAAACCATAATCTAAATCTCTTCCAAACTCAATTTTCCTTGTAGTAGGATTAATTATATTAGTAAGAAGTAAACAACTTTCTTTAAAACTAAAATAATCTCTCCAACGTTGAGCACGAACACGAACATTTGCATTTTTAGCAGCTTGTATTAACTCACGAGATATTTTTACATACATTTGAATAGTAAAATTATCTTTATGGTCAACAATAAACAACGGAGTAGTTACAGCACCACCATGAATTGCAATAAATCGTACCATAAAACCTTTAAGATTATATTTAGGATGTGTATAATTTACAACATCTTTAAGAACATACTCTTCAGAATTTTTTATAATACAATCATTAAATTGATTTACAAGAGTTACATAACTAATAATTAAATCATTTTTAGTAATAACTGATTTTTCTGCATCTTGAATAATAGTATTTCTTATAAATTTATTCCAAGCAGATACAGTATTATTAGTATATGCAATTACTTTTGCGTAATCAATATTTCGTGTAAGTTCTTCATCACTAAAATTAATTTGAACTAAATGCTCAAATTCCTTAGGATTACACACTTGATAACCTTTAGTATTATCATCATTAAATTTACTACGAACTTTACAAATATGTTCAAGAAATGTAAAACTTTTATGTTCTACATCATATCGTAATAAATCTAAAAGATAACTTACAGGATTATCGTCACCTTGTCTAACAACTTGTGTAAGTTTGCTAGTCTTAATACCTCTAAAAGCAGAACTATATTTTTCACCAACAGGTGCAAGTTGAGTACTATCTCCAATATAAATAATTTTACATTTATTAGTCTTACAAGTTTTTTCAAGAAACATTGCAAGACCACGATTAATCATAGAAGATTCATCAACTATATATAATTGATAGTTTCCAATTTTTATTCTACCTTTAGGGTCAAAAGGAGGATTATCAATATCAAATTTATCAACATCAAAGTTAAGTCTTAAACCTAAATCAGATTGAAGAGTATTAACTTTAATATTAGGAATTTGAATAGATTCATTTAATACTCGACACGCTTTATGCGTAGGAGCTGCAAGACCTATTGTAGAATAACTTAAACCACAATTTTTAATAAGTGCTTTAACTAAATAAGTCTTACCAGTACCAGCAGCACCAACAAGTGCTCTTTTACAATCATTAACATCATACGGATTATTAATAAATTCTATAAGAGTATTGTATGCTTTAAGCTGGTCATCAGTAAATCCACTAATATTAACAGCGTCTTTACCATTTGCTTTACTTATAGAAGTTATAATCATTTATTAAAAAGAGGTTTATTATTATCTACTTTTACATCACAAATATGAGCTTCAGCAAGATAATGATGAGCTACTAAATCTTCATATTCAAAATACATTTTATCATTCTTACGAATTATATGTCCTGCAAGTAAAAGATTTTCATGAACAGCATTATATTGTATAGGAAGACCAGGATGTAATTCTGCATTGATAGTATTCCTAATTATACAAACATAATGTCCATATTTATCTTTTTCTTTTAAAAATACATAAATTTTACCTTTTAAATCTAAACTACGTTCAGTAAATGGTAAAATAAGCTGTTCATTACTTAATTCATCTCCTTTTTTAAGACGAATATGTTGTTTATCTATATTTATTACAGCTTTAAATTCACCATCTATTTCTTTAACAACAGCATAACATTTACGAGAAATATTACTACCTGTTGGTTTAGATTCGCGTTTAGAAAGCCTGCCTCTTTTAGAAGCAGGCTTAATGGTAAACGTTGGTATACGCAACTTTATCATTATTTTCTTTTCTTTTTATTAGTTAACATATTTTCTTTAGCAGCTTTCTTTGCATCACGCTTACGTTTAGTTACATCACTATCGTTAGAAGAATATCTTCCACTAATACGAACATCATTATTCCACATGAAATACCAACCGCAATAATGACACAGAAAGTCAATACGACCCCAAGTCTTATTTCCAATAATAGCAGACTTAGGAGCTTGA
The DNA here is from genome assembly GCA_022782605.1 of Clostridium sp. Lineage (GTDB taxonomy): Bacteria > Bacillota > Clostridia > Peptostreptococcales > Peptostreptococcaceae > Terrisporobacter. The sequence continues at coordinate 2,033 of JALFMW010000297.1, forward strand.
ATTGTTTTGTTAGAATAATCAACTTTTGCAATTCTACTAACAAGACGAATGTCTTTGTTTTCATCATGAAGTTTACTCATTTTACAA
>JALFMW010000121.1 GCA_022782605.1 Clostridium sp.
TTGCTCGGGAACAAAATTCTCCTCAACTGTCAAAGCGATAAACTCACCTTCGCCTAGCTTCTTGTTTTCATCTGGTTGAAGCTTATTTGAACGATATGATTTCTTAAACTCAATGAGCCAGTCATAATCCACTGCCTCATCCTTACAATACTTGCGCAAGCTACGACCTTTACGATTTTGGTTGTAATCCTGCATCACTTTTTCGAAATATTCCCTTGTTTCCATTATCAAATTGTTTTGATTACGGATGCAAAGGTAATATATTATATAGGTATCGCCATACGGGCTAATGGTGATTTACTATCATAAAATATCAATTTAAGTTTTACGTCTCTTAAAATGAAACTTGTATATAATTCCTATAAAAACTACATTTAAGAATGTATATATCATGAGTCTATAAGGATTATGAACATATACAAGATCAAGAAACAATTGTGTAAAAACATTAGCCAAATATATCATTAATGACTCTACACCCATGAATTCTAAGAAATGAACTATGTTAATAGTCAAAAACTTTTTTAACCACCAACATATAATTATAAACACCGGCATACAAAGTGAAGTCAAAAAGAACGAAGTGACATAAAATATATTTAATATATTCATTAATAATAAAAATATTCCTAGACAGACCATTACTGTGATAAGCCAGCTAAAATTTCTCAAAGAATTATATGTGGGGGGGTACTGCTTTTATACATAACTATTCCTAAATAGAATACCGGTATTCTAGCCAAAAAGCAAATATATTTCCACTCAATTTCACTTATATTGTAAAAAGTAAAAAATAAACTTGCAATTATGAGCAATACTATAAAAGTTCTAAAAGACACTAGAGGATAGATCAATGGGAAAGATAAATAGAACATTACTAACGCTGCCAGATACCAATCAATAAACCAACCTCCTATATTATAATATGACAACGTAGTTATATTACAAAACAAGTCCCATATACTAATATTTTTATTACCTAAAGTTACCCCTAAGATAGTCGCAACAATGGCATATATAATATATTTTGGCATAATCCTTTTTAATCTTCTTTGCCAAAATGACCATATAGAATTTTTCTTATAAGAAAAACACAATCCATAACCACTCAAAAATAAAAAGGAATCAACACCAATAAAACCATATTTGAAAATAAATAATCCGCCCCATGCTATATACGCATGAAATAACAAAACCGCAAGCATGCTTACTCCCATAAAAAAGGAGCGGTTTTTATTAAAAGAGTCAATACACTTTGCAGCACTAGAGTTATACTTTTCACACATAAGCAATCATATAATGTTTTTAACATTACTAAATTTTTCAGAATTCGTTTTAAGCCAATCCCAATCAAAATTCCACCATTTTAAAGAACTTATTTTTTTTATTTCACTTTCAGAAAACCTAGTTTTTGTTTTCTTTGCTGGTATACCAACATTTATAGTATATGGCTCTATATCTTTTATTACCAATGAATTCGCACCAATAATAGCACCATCACCTATAGTAACTCCAGACATAATTGAAACATTATCGCCTATCCATACATCACTACCAATTTCAACTAAGAATCCATTTCTTGTTAATGGTACTTCATCAAAAAGTTGCTTACTCACAAAAGTAAACCCCGCTGCATTTGAAGATTTTGAGAAAAAAGCAGGATGAGTAGAAACAAATGTAGATGTAGGATGTTTACCGGCTATAATATGAATATTAGAAGCTATAGAACTGAACTTACCGACCTTGACTTTAGTCCACTTATTATATGCTCCAATATAACTACCCAATCCAAGTTCTACACTTTTTAATTTAGAATCTTCACCAATTGAATTATATCCTTCAAATATACAGTTCGTATCAGCATAAGAATTACCCAAAAAACGAACATGTTTACTATATAGTTTCACTTTATTTCTAAAAAACATAATTTGATGAATATGCCCCCCCCACAGACCGTCCGAAAACCTTGATTTTCTGCTGTTTATCACTGTTTTGAGGGCATATAAAGCCCTCTAAGCTAGTCTGGGGACCAGCTCTAAAATTTCGATTTCCAATAAAATTCATAATTGATGTGCTCAAATCGAGCGAAA
>JALFMW010000343.1 GCA_022782605.1 Clostridium sp.
AATTACATTTACCATATAGTTTTAAATATGAACACAGTAAGTTCCAATATAAAGCCAAACGCCATAGAACAGCTCGGAAATAATACATATTATTATAATTATAATATTACTAGCGAGCAGAAGTCTAATGAGAATGGCGAAGAAGAAACTATCTATAATTTCATTTAGGTACAATTAACAGGTGTTCCTAATTATAAAGATTGTATCAGAAATATAATTAGAGAATATGTTTCATAGGAAGAAGAGTTCGATCTCATCAATAGCTATAATAAAATTTAGATTACTGGTGAAAAGAATTCTGAAGACGTAAAGAAATATACAGATTATATTAATCTGCTTAATGAAATAAAAACTAACGTTAAGAGAGATTTTAACATTTGAGCATAGTATTAAATAATATGAATTTTAAGAAACAACCATTAAAAGGTGTAGAAATAAATGGCGCTCCACAAGTTGGTACGCGTACAGTCAATATCTTAATGGGCGAACACGCAAACGAATTTGTCCGTGGTGATATTATGGATGCTAATGCTGTAATACAGGCATTTGATGAGCTTAAGGGTAATGTTGATACAAATCACGATACTCTTGAAGAGCTTGTTAATGAAATCCATGCAAATACTGATGATATCGAAGTAGAAAGAAATAGAGCTATAGCTAAAGAGAATAGTATAATTGATAAGATTGATAATCTTAAATATATTCCATATGTATCTAAATATGACGTTTTATCTAATTCTGGTAATTTTACTAGGTACAAACTTGGTGCTACATAGTTTATAATTTCTACTTAGCCTGATTCAGATGACCCTAGAACAGAAATTGATCGCGGAAGTGCTTTGTTTATATCTCCAAGAGAAAAAAAACGTGTAACAATTGATTATGATAGCGTAACTGTTGGTGGTGGTAATAATATAAAATTCACTAGTGCAGGTATTAGAAAATATACTAATGTAACTGTTCCTGCCGGATCTTCTACAGAAGCATTCTCGACGGACGGAGGTGTAATTGATACTACCGCATTTGCATTAAAGAGTGAGCTTGATAGTTATGCGAAGAAGACAGACATTCCAGAAGTTAACACAAGTGACTTTGTAAGTAAAACTACTACTGATAATCAGTCTATTAAATCTGGGCTTAACGTATCTAACAGTTTGAATGTTGTTGACGGCAATAATGAATCTCTGATTGATTTGAGTGCAAATAGTTTAACAGATGATAACGAAAATTTTGAATCTTCAATAACATTAAAAGGTAAATTTGACGGTATAGTAGATGGTTAGCAAACATACAATGAAGGAGGATGTTCAATCAGAATGTCAGCAGGTGATCAAAGAAATCCGTACATAATTATATCTACTGGAACACAAGGTGCATATACAGGTGAAGATGAGATAAAAATAACCAAATCTGGTATTAGTCAAAAAACACACATGCACGATGAAGATACTGAATATTATTTTGCAGCAAATGGTACTGTAAATAATATTTATAGTACTTATAACAAAGATATATACAGACATTTTGATGATATTAATACAAGTGTAAACAATGAAGGTGTTTTTGTTTCTAGTTTGAATAACTTAACTTATGAAAACGAAGGCGTTAGAATAAAAAATAGTGGCATATCTATCACGAATGGTAGCTAGAATGAAGTTTTTGCTACAGATGGTTCTATAGCCGATTTGACACAGTATGTATTAAAGTCTATATATGACGAAAAGATTGCAGCACTTGAATCTCGTATTGCAGCACTTGAATCTAATCATACAGCTTAATAATTTTAAAATATGGTAACGATAATTATAACAGCTTACAATGTAAGCAAAACTATAGCTGGAGCTATCTAGAGCTGTTTAAATTAGACGTACAAAGATTTAGAAATACTAATTATTAACGACAGTTCTACAGATAATACTTTAGAAGTCATATAGTCTATAAAAGATCCTAGAATAAGGGTTATAAATAATCATTAGAATGTAGGAGCAGGAATGTCTAGGAGAATAGGAACCAAATCTGCAAAAGGAGAATACACCACATTCTTAGATGGCGACGATTGGCTAGATAAAGATTATGTAGAAACATTATATAATCTAGCTAAAGATAATGACGCAGATGTTGTATCTAGCGGAATTAGATTTATAGATGGCAATAATATACATGAAGACTCAATAAAAGAGCATGGAGTATACAAAGGCTTTGATTATATAATGAACATAAATTTAGATAATAGAGTTACTACAAGTTATCTAAACACTAAGCTTGTTCGTAGAGATATATGGGATAAAGTTGACTATAGTGATCGTAGATACATTGAGGATACGCAGACAGCTTATTATGTATTATTCTACGCTAATAAAGTTGTAGCTACTCCATACATTGGGTACAATTATTTATAGAATCCTAATTCTTTGTGTCATACAGCAGATGATGCAAAAAGGATAATATATAAAGCTTTATGTGCAAAAGATATATTGAGCTTTGTTTAGGAACATAAGAAAGATCACATTAAGTACGCATTAAATAGTTTTTTGTATCGTATAAAAAATGTAAAATCCATATAGTTTACAGACGAAATAATATCTAAATATAATAATGAATTAGCTGAGTTATTTGTATTTTTACTACAGTTTACATAGCTCTAAGTTTGTTAAAACTATTATAATTATCAAAGTATCATAAATTTTACATAAGCGCTAAGGTATTTTCTTAACGTTTAAGCTATGTCTTATAGCAGAAGTTGAATCTATTAAGAATACTGCTGAAAAGATTCTTGAATCTGTTCCAAAATAGAAAGAGGTTGTTGAAAAAGCAACATCTTTACTGTCTGACCTTAATCTGTGGCGTTTTAGACGTAGTCTTCAAT
>JALFMW010000355.1 GCA_022782605.1 Clostridium sp.
ATGATAGATCCAAATTATGTAGTATCACCTACAGCAAATATGTTTTTCATGATGGTGTCTACTTTTTTAATAACAGGTCTTGGATGGTTTATAACTGATAAAATAGTTGAACCAAGATTATCAAAACATTCTTTAGAAAAATATATTAAAGAAGATAACTCTTTAAAAGAATTAAGTAAAAAAGAACAAAAAGCATTAAAAATGGCTAATTTTACTTTCTTCGCATTAATAGCATTAGTAGCAGTACTTACAATACCTCAAAATGGTATGCTTAGAAATGCAGAAACTGGAAGTATAATAGATCATTCGCCACTTATGAATGGGGTTGTTCCAATATTAACAATAATATTCTTAGTTCCATCTATAGTATATGGTAAAGTTGCAGGAGTATTTAACAATGAAAAAGACGTTTGTGCTTCATTAGAAAATGCTATGAAGTCAATGGGAGCATATATAGCATTATCATTTGTGGCAGCACAATTTGTAAACTACTTCTCATATACAAACTTAGGTACTATATTAGCATTAAAAGGAGCAGAACTTTTACAAAGCTTAAATGTTAGTCCTATAATATTAATGATATTATTTGTTTTATTTACTGGATTTATAAACTTATTTATGGGTTCAGCTTCAGCTAAATGGGCAATACTTGCACCAGTGTTTTTACCAATGTTTATGAAAGTTGGTATATCTCCAGAACTTACACAAGTTGCATATAGAATAGGTGACTCTACAACTAATATAATATCACCGCTTATGTCATACTTTGCTATGATAGTTGTATTTGCTCAAAAATACGATAAAAAAGCAGGTATAGGAACTATTATATCTACAATGGTACCTTATTCAGTAATATTCTTAATAGGATGGTCTATATTACTTGCAATATGGATGGTAACAGGACTTCCTTTAGGACCTGGAGTATCACTTACAATGTAAAATAATAAAGTACATGTGTTAAAACATGTACTTTTTATTTTATATATTCTAGAATAGTTTCACAAATTTTAGAAGAATTAATAGTATTAATATATGTTATTTTATTATTGTTACTAATTATAAATAAACAATCATTATCATATTCATTTTTAGATTTATTTATATGATAAAAATAAAGTACTTTATTACTACTTGAGAAATTAACTGCTATTTTAGGGCAAGATAAATTATGTTTTTTATTAAAGCTGAAAATACTATCATTAATAGAAGTTTTGTATTCTTCTAAATTATATTTATTATTTAAAGATGAAGAAGAACTAAAATAATCTATTTTAAAGTCTGTATTATTTACTTCGCTATAAAAACTATCTTTACTTATAATATCGTCTTCATCAAAACAAGCTTTAATTACTTTATTGTTTTTGTACCAGAGTATAATATATTTATCTTCTACAGTAGTTTTATAATAGGCTTTTATTATAGAATGATAATTAAAACTTCTAAGAGAAATATAATTTTTTTGAATTTTTGACAGGTTATTTTTATTTATATAATAAGTAGATTTTTCTGGAGAACCATAAATTTTTTCTATATCATTATAAGTTATTCCTATTAGTTGTTTTATATCTGAAGTTGCCAGTTTAGTTGTATTTTTATTGTTGTTTAAGTTGTTCATTTCACAACCTGAACATAGTAATGTAAAAAACAATAATATGATAATTGAAATTTTTCTGTACATTTTACATCTCCTAAATATTTATACAAATATTATCTAATTATCATATAAAAAATATACTTTTTATAATATAAAATGTAAAAAAGCCATCATAAAACACTAGAGTTATATGATAGCCTTATTTATAATATATTAAAACGTAAGATCTTAAGCTTTACTTATATTTATATCATAAGTTTGTATATTTTGATTTTCTAATACTTTATAGAAATCATTTATATTTTTCAGATTTTTAATTTTATTAGTATTTCTTAATAATCTTAGCTGAGGAACTTGAGATTTATCTGAAACTAGTACATTACAAAAATCATCATTAGTAGTTTCTAAGAAGTTTACGAGTGGTGCAAATAAATCTTTACTTATAAATTCTCTAGATTTTAAAATTAAAATAAATTTTCCTGAACATTTTTTTAATCCTTTTATTAATGCTTCTTCTCCATTAATATTTTCTATATTTATTATATTGGCACCGTAATTTTCAATAATATTTCTATCTATAACAGAAGAGTATGGCAAACAAACTAACACCTCAGAGGCTATTTCGTTTACACTTTGAATACCTAGAAGAAGAGTGTCGTCATAACTACCATCTAGGAAAAGGACACTTAAAAGATTTTTTGGAGATGAAACACTTGATTTACGAAGATCTCTTAATAATATACCCATATTATAAGATTCTTCATAATTATTATCAGGGAATATATAAAAAGAGTAATCAGTATTTAAATATTTTAAAAGTGATTCTTTTGCTTCTGAAAATTTACCACATTCCATTTTATAAAGAGCTTCTAAAAAATATAAGTCTCTAAAGTCAGGATATTTTTTTTGGAAACTTTCAAGAATTGATATAGCTTCTTTATATTTTTTCAATGCAGAATAAGTTTTAGATAAATTTACAACTAAATATGATAAATAACTTGGCATGGTATCTACATAATTAGCTCTTGTATAATCAAGGGCTTTTTTATAAACATCAATAGCTTTATCATATTCTTTAATTCTAGAATATTCATTTCCAAGAGAATAGTAAAAATAACCATCTCTATCTTCCTCTGGATAGCTTTCAAGTATGCTTAGATTTCTTTTTTGTTTTTCTTCCATATCGCATACATTGGGATCATAACCATAGTGAGTTATTTTTACATTTGTAGGTTGTATTTTATTTTTACCACTTACCTCTTCGATTGAAAAAATAACTTGTTCATGCATTGATCCCCTAAATCTATATTTAGGATTATTTTTAAAAGCTCTAAGAACAACAGCATCACCTAAATTTACGTTATCAATTATGTTATCTAATCTTAAGAATAATCCTTCATTTTCAGTAGTATTTATGATATTTTTTAACTTTAATCCTTCTTCATAAGGTAATACCTCATCAGCATCTAAAACTAATATCCAATCCTTTGTAGCTTTTTGTAATGATACATTTCTAGCTTTGCTAAAGTCATTATTCCACTTATAATGATATATATTAGCTCCATAAGATTTTGCAATTTCAATAGTTTTATCAGTACTTCCTGTATCAACTATTATTATTTCATCAACAATATCTTTGATGCTATCTAAACATCTTGAGATATTTTTTTCTTCATTTTTTGTAATCATACATAGACTAAGTGTTTTCATAGTATCCCCCTATTCATAGAAAACATTTTATTAACTTATTTATTAATAAAAAATAGTCAAAGATGATATCAAAATATGGTATCATCTTTGATAATTTAATACAAATTAAAACTAATTATAAGAATTATTAAACAAATAAGATTAATCTAATTCTGCAGATTGTATTTTACAAACTGGATAGATTGCAATATTTCCAGTTATTTCATTAACAACTAATAAACCATTTCCTGCAAATAAAGAAGTAGCATTTATTTCTTCATTAGTTGGTATAAATACATTTACGATTTCTCCGCTTATGCTATCAAGAACAGTTACAAATCTAGGAGTTATAACTATGTCTCTAGCAACAGTAACAGATTGAGTACTTAATGATACAGAATTAATTACTGGTATAGTTTGTAAGTTTGTTACAAGTGGTACTTGTTGTGTAGAAACTGAATTTACAGTTGTAACAGATTGAGTTACAGGTGAAATACTAGTTAATACAGATGCAGTAATAGGAGTACCTACATTATTTACTGTTTCAGTTATAGGAGTTATGCTAGATAGTACATTTACTGTAGAAGAAGTTATAGAAGTTAATACTGTAGTATTTACTAAGCTAACACTAGCTACAGCAGATGTTGAAGTACTAGTTACACTAGTTACAAATGGAGCAGTTGTTATAGTAACTGGGTTAATTACAGCATTTACAGTTGAAGTAGTTGCACTTTGAACAACACTTGCAGTAGTTGCAACTATAGAAGATAATACAGGTATACTACTAGAAGTAATTGTATTTACAACACTTTCGCTAGTTAGAGTTAAAGAAGCACCAACACTAGCTTCAGTAATTACTAGGCTAGTTAATATATCTACTGTAGAAGTAGCATCAGCAGCAGCTACAGTATTAGTTGTAGAAGCAAGACTAGTTATAACATCAACTGGGCTAGTTCCAGTTATACTTTGAACAAAAGAACCAGTTGTTGCAGTAATAGTACTAATAGCAGATATAGTTGAAACAGTACTTACAGCTGTAATAGTAGCTGCAGTTGGAGAAGCTGAAGTTGGAACAGATGCAGTAGCAAAAGCTAAAGTAGTAATACCTTCTACAGTTGTAGGAGTTACATCAGTTACAACATTTGTAGTTGTAAAAGTAACACTTTGTAAAACTTCAGCAGTTTCAGCAGGATTAAATCCAGCAAATATACTATTTGAAATTTGACTTGCAGTTACATTTTCAACATAAGAATTAGTTCCACTATCAAGAGCATTTATAGTATTAGCAGTAGCAACAGCAGAAGTACCATTTACTAAAACGTCTGTATTAAGATCAAAATTAACTTCTGTTGTAAAAGCAGCTGTAGTAAGATCTGCTATTGTAGCTATAGAAGGTTGACTAATAGAAGTACGAATAGCGACTATAGCTGTATTTATATTAGCAATAAGTGCATTTAATTGAGCTACAAGATTATTAGTATAATTAGTTATTGAAACCGGGTTATCAGTAACACTTATTGTTAAAGGACCAGCTTCATTTAGAGAGTTTACAGTTGCTATGCTAGGAGTTTGAATATTAGCTGCACTTAAACCAGATAAAACACCATCAACAACAGTTTGATTTGTAGAAGAAAGTAAAACTGTTGTTGTAGCATCAGGACCTACAGTTTCTATAACTGCTGCAGTTGTAAGTGTTAAATCACTTATTAGTGCTGCAGTTGTTGGAGTGACACTAGTTACAACATCAACAGGACTGCTTAAAGCAATACTAGTTAAAACTGAAACTTCTTCAGTAGTTATTGTGTTTACAACATCAGTAGTTGAAGGGGTAATAGTTGATACAGCATCTGCAAGTGATGGAGTAAAGTCACTAAATACACTTTGAGTAGTAGGAGTTATAGTAGAAACTACTGCTACTAAGCTTGGATTTACTAGAGCTGATATAGCTTCAGAAGTTGAAGTAATAGACCCTACAACAGTTACAGTATTTAAAGTTACATCGGATACGGCTGAAGTTAATCCAGGAGTTATATCGTTTATAACACTTTCTGTAGCAGGAGTTAAACTAGTAATAGCATCTACAGAAGAAGTTGTAAGAGCACTAACAACACTAGCACTTTGGAAAGCTATAGAAGTTACAGCGTTTGAAGTTGTTTGAGTAATTGATGATATAACTGAAACAGGTGATACACTAGATACAAAATTAGCATTACTAGTAGTTGAAGTTATATTAGATACAACATTAGTATTAGTTTGATTAAAGCCAGTTAGTACAGTTCTAGGTGTTACAGCTAAAGAAGTTACAACAGGAGTTGTAAATTGATTTATACTGTTAATAACATTTGCATTACCAAGATTTAAATTACTTACAAGATTTACAGAACTTGTAGTTAAAGCAGATATAGCATTAGTAGTTGTTGTTACTATACTAGCTTGTTGTAAAACTGATGTAGGAACAATAGAAACACCAATACTTTGTATAACACTTACAGTTGAAAAATCATTAACTGCTACAACAGAAGAATTTTCACCTAAACCTGGTAGAGAAATCTCACTAATTTGATTACCATTATTATTTAAGAAGTTTTGTAAACTATTATTACATTTACAATTACATCTATTTTTATGGCATTTAGGACAAATATAGTCGTCATCTATATCTATTGCTAAATAAGGATTAGAACAACTACTTGCAATATCATTTAGTGCATTAATTAAATAGCTAGAAAAGCTTGAACTTACAGAATTGCTTAAAACTTCTATTTTTATAATGCTATTAAGTGATATTACTTGACCATTATATATAATACTATCTTTGGTTATTTGTATATTTGATAAGTTTGATGAGCTAAATGGTATAGTGAAACTATTTCCTGAGCTAGTGTATATTACAACGTTTACTGAGAATGTAGTACTTCCCATAGAGTTTACAGCTCTCATTATAGCCATTAATGCATCTCTTAAACTTTCTACACAGCAATCAGCACCAAAAGATTCTGATTTGCAAGGATCGTGATGAGGCTTACATTCGTTATGGCAAGGATTGCAATCACATTTATTATCACAAGGATCATGATGAGGCTTACATTCGTTATGGCAAGTTTTGCAACCATATTTATTATCACAAGGATTACAAGACTTTATATAATGAAACTGATTAGATTTTGCATTATATGAACTTTTTGATTTGGTATTTTTCAAATAAAACACTCCTTACTATTAAATTTTCATATTCAGTAAATAATTTATATAAAAATGTATAAATCATTTATCTAATAATACATTATGAAAATTCATAAAATTTGACACTATTTAAAAAAAAAATGTCAGAAAGTAAATTTTAAATGAATAAATACTAATATTTAATTTTATTAAAAATATAAATTTAAGATTGAGGAATTGGTCCAAATGTATCTTCTAGTTCTTGAGCATAGCCAACTGGGTTATTTATTGATTCATACATAGCTCTTGCCAAAATATTTGCTTGATCAAAAGTTGATTGCCAAGAGAATATACCACCTAAGCAGTTTTCAAGTACGTATTGTGCCTTTAAAAATATGGAAACTTCATTATCAAAAGACATGGCAAATTCACCATCTCTAACTAAATAAGGAACTTTTGCATCATTGTCAAATCTATACTCATAACCATCTTTATTTATATAAGATTTTCTAAGCTCGTCATAGGATTTAGTTATAGTAGCACCAAGTCTTCCATAGAAAGGTACACCAAGAAGTATTTTTTCCGATGGCATTCCTGCATTTATTAAATTTCGAACATATCTATCAGTACTATATCCTGGTAAAGATAAAGCAGAATCGTATAAGTTAGCTTGATGTTTTTGTCCAGAAGATCCTGTTTCACCAGCAGTAAAGTCATAACTCATAAGATTAAAGTGAGTAATAAGTGGAGCAATTTTGTCTATTTCAACACTATTATTTATATAAGTGGAATCACCAGTACCAGCTACACTTATCCAAGTATTAGGTCCTAAAACATCACGAAGAGCAGTTATTAATAAAGTAAAGTTTTCTCTATCTTGTGGTCTTGATTTTATACCAGAAGCACTACTTCCTGGATATTCCCAGTCTAAATCTATACCGTCAAGCTTATAGTCATTTATTAGTTTTTGAACATTTCTAGCAAAATTATATCTAGAAGTAGGTGTTAATGCGGCGTCAGAAAATCCATCAGCTGCCCATCCACCAATGGCAGCTATTACTAATAATTCAGGTTTTTCTTCTTTTAATCTAACCATACTTCTTAAAAAACTTGGAGCAGGAACAACTAAATTACCACTGGAATCAATTTCAACAAAAGCATATATAATAGCATCTAAAAATCTAATATCTATATTTTTAGGGTTGCCTAAAACATATTCCATAACAATTGGAGCTAAATTAGGACAGTTAGGATTTTGTGTATCAGGTGTCAACTCTTTAGATATAGGAGGTCGTTTTAAAAAATTATTTTTATTTATTGATTTTTTAGATGAATTTATTCTTTTTCTACATTTATTACATTCATCTTCAATAAAGCAAATATACCAATCTAAACATTTGTACTCTTTATTACAATTATTTACTCTCTCTAATAACTCTTTATAAGTTTTTGGAGGAGGTAGTAATACAGGTGTACCAGGAAGCCAGTTGGCAGGAGTGACTACTTTACATTTATCGGCAGTTTGAAGAGCCTCAACAATTCGTAGGATTTCAGGAATATTTCTACCAGTTGTAAGTGGATAATAAAGTATTGTTCTTAAAATTTGTTTGTCATCTATTATAAAAACAGTTCTAACAGTTGATATATTACTAACTGATTCTGAAATCATACCATATTTTTTTGCTATCTTCATATCTCTATCTTCAATTATTGGAAATGGAATAGTTACTCCAGTCATTTGTAAAATATTATAAACCCAAGCTAGGTGGGAAGCATTACTATCAACACTAAGACCTATTAATTTTGTATTTCTTTTATCAAATTCAGGAGCTAGATTTGTAAAAGCTATAAATTCAGTAGTACATACTGGTGTAAAGTCTCCTGGATGAGAAAATAGCACAACCCATTTTCCTGTATAGTCAGATAGCTCTATAGGACCAAATGTAGTGTTGGCCTTAAAATTTGGAGCCTTTTCCCCCAGATTTGGAAGACATGTCATAAAAATCACCTCATTTAAAAAGAATTATATATCTATTTATTTTATTAATTATTAAGTTTTAATGTTACAGGTTTAATAAAGTTATGAGGATAAGACTAGATTTAAAACAACTAGATTTATATAAGACTATAAAAAATTTTTTTTCTACAATATATATTATAAAGATTGCCAATATTGTATAAGTTTGTTATTATTATAGATATAATGTAATTTATATAAATATATGTATGAAAGTTGAGGTGAGGGGCATGAAAAAAACATTTAATAGGAGAGTAGGAAAAGCTATAAGTATACTTAACTACATAAAAAAAGTTGTAACAAAATTATTCAAGATTTTAGTGCAATCTGCAGTTATTTGTTTTCCAGTGATATTAACTTTAGTTATTATAAATTCTTTATTAGGGGTACATGTTAGATTTAATTATTATTTAATATTAGCAATTTTCAGCTCTTTGGCTATGGCAATTTTATTATGTGTATTAAAATTTGAGAGTATTTTTGCAAAACCTGTTAAAAAATCAAAAAGAACTGTTCCTGCTAAGACTGATAGAAAAACACAAAGAGTTGTTCAAAGAAAAAGAAGAAAAATTTCATAGTTTTATATTATTTATAAATCGCAATTTATGTAAAATAAAGTTGCGGTTTTTTTTATTATTATAAACATATTATTCTATAAGAATAAAAATAAGAGGGCGATAAGATGGATTTTTATATTTTAGAAAAAAGCGTAACGGGATATAAAAACTTAATAAAAAATAAGCAATCTCAAGATTATCTAAAAGTTGAAAAAATATCTAATGGATTAATATGTACCATCGCTGATGGTCACAGTGGAGATTATTTTATAAACAGTTATAAAGGTGCTAAGTTTGCATGTGAAGCTGCAATTGAAATTTTTAAAAAATATACAAATACGGAAATTGATAAAATAGAAGTATTAATGAAAGAAAAAGTTATTCAAAAAGAAATATGTGATAAGTGGAAATTATTAGTTGGAAATGACATGAGAGAAAATATGTCAAAAGCATATAAATATGATTATTTTAAGTATGGAACTACATTATTGGCAGTTTTAATTAAAGATAACTATATTTTGTGTCTTAAACTGGGTGATGGAGACATATTATTAAAAAAAAATCAAGAAGTTATAAAAGTATTGCCAAATTACAAAAAAAATATAGTTGACTGTATGGCAGAGGAAAACTCATTTGAGAAAATAATATATAAAATAGAAAAAAATCAAAATAACATTAGTGATATTATTATATTTTCAGATGGCTTTGAAAACAGTTTTGTTAATTTTGATAGCATGATTAAAGATATAAATAAAACCATATTAAAATATAATAAAACTATATTTTCTAGGTATATATTAGAAAATAAATATGATAAATATTTAAGAAAGCTAAGTGATAATAATAGCTTTGATGATATAAGTATAGTTTTTGTAAATATATTGTAGTAATTTTTAAGTTAAATTTATTGTTGAAATATGATAATCTTATACTAGTTAAAATGAAAAAAATATATAATTATGTTATAATTAATAGAAGTTTCAGACAATATTGATTAAGGAAAGGAATAAAAAATGAATTTTAAAGCATTTTATGATAAGATTGTTGACTTAATTTATGGTAATAGACGAAATATTATGAGAGTATCATTTTCAGCATTAGCATTATTACTTTTAATAATAGTTCTTTTTTTTAGTAGTGATAATTTTAATATAAATAGTGAAGTTGATACTTTAATTAAATATATAGATGGAAGACAGTATACTATGGCAGAAACATACTTTGATGATATTGAAAAAGAATTTTCTGATTCTAAAATGAGTAGATTTAATAAAAAAGCATCTAAAAAGCTTTCTTCCTTATTGATGAATAAGGCAGACATGTATATAAATGGTCAAATTACAAAAGAACAATATATGGGACTTATAAATACAGTTAATGCCCTTAATCCCATAAGTGTGGATGCAAGTAATTTGGTTGATTTAGGTAAAAGAGTAAATGAAATGTATAAGGAAGAAAATATTACATATGAATCGGCTACATCCTACTTACAAATAACATCTTCTCTAAAAGGTGTTAATCAAGGATTAGATGAGTATAAACAACATATTAAAACTCTTTATGAATCTAGACAAATTTATAAAGATGCAACGAAGAATCAATCAATAAAAAAATATCATGAAGCAATAGAGTTATATGATAAAGTTTTAAAAGAAGATGATAAATATTATTCTTTAGCACAAAATGCCAAAAAAGAATGTATAGAAGTAATGCATGATTATTATATAAGTCAAGCTAAAAGTTTAGCTGAAGAAGGCAAGTATGAAGAAGCTTTAAAAAATTTGAGTTACTTAAATCCATATTATGATGATGATAATATCAGTGAGTTAGAAGAAGAGTATAATAAATTTATTTCAAATTATACAATGACTAGTGATGATATTATAAATATGATAACTAGAAGAAGTGATGAAAAGAAAGAGGATTTATCTGTTGTATTATCTTACTTACAAATAATAGATGGAAAAAGATATTACTATGGAGAAGTTTCTAAAAATGAAAAAATAATAAATGAAGTATTAATAGATACTGAAACAAAAAAAATGTACTCATATAAATCTGATAAAAAGGATTATAATTGTGATTATAGCGATGCTTATTTTAAAATAGATGAAAATAGTGGAGAAACTATTTTTTCAATTGATAAAGAACAAGCAAAAGATATTTTAGAAAGTAAATTTGAAGAAGAAAATAAAAAATATAAAAGTATAGAATTATTAGAAAATAAAAAAATAGAAAAATACAATAATGATGATTTGAAAAATATGATCAATAAAAATGGTAATGTATATTATTATTTTTCAGTTAAGATAGGTTGGTTTAGAGCAAAGGAAACATATGTGATCAATATGTATGATAGAACTTTATATCAACTAGTCAATGATGAAGTACAATCTTTTTAAATTGTATTTATATGGTGAGGAGAGACATAATGAGGAAATTGAGAGGAATAAATTTAGCCATTGTAATATTAAGTGGTATCCTAATGTTAACTATAGGATTTGCTTATTCTCAAATTAATGACAATAAAATTGCTAGAAATACATATATAAAAGATATAAATGTAAGTAATTTAAGTAAAGAAGAAGCTAAAGAAAAATTAAAAAGTGAATGTAGGATTGATACAATAACATTTACCTATAAAGATAAAACTTGGAATGTTGATCCAAAAGACATAGACACAAGCTATGATATAGATACTACTGTTGAAAATGCTTATAAAATAAATAGAGATGAAAATATATTTTTAAATACAATTAATACAATAAAATCTATATTTGGTAAGAAGACTTATGTAAATATTGTTGTTAATTGTAATGATAGCAAAGTAAAAAATGAACTAGAAAAAATATCAAAAGAAATTGATATAAAAATGCAGAATGCTAGATTAGATTTTTCATATGGAAATATGAACATAATAGAAGAAAAAGAAGGAATAGAATTAGATATAGATGCTACTATTAATAACTTAGAAAAATCACTGCAAAATGGTTCATATAAAGAAAATCTTGTGGTAACTAAGGTGGCACCAGATGTAACTAAAGTAGATTTAAAAGATATTGATACATTGTTGGGTGGTTATAGCACAACCTTATCTGATAGAAGTGCAGATAGAGTTGAGAATATAAAATTAGCAGTAGAGAGAACTAGTGGAATATTATTAATGCCAGGAGAAGAATTTTCATACAATGAACATACAGGTATGAGAACTATTGAAAATGGATATAAAAAGGCTACAGTTATTGTTAGTGGAGAGGCTGTTCAAGGTGTAGGTGGAGGTGTATGTCAGGTATCAACTACATTATATAATGCAGTATTATACTCAGGACTTGATATTGTTAAAGTGTATAATCATTCAATACCATCAAGTTATGTCAATAAAGGTAGGGATGCAACGGTATCTGATAGTGGTTTAGATTTTATATTTAAAAATAATTACAATCAACCAGTATATATTCAAAATAATTATAGTAATGGTGTAGTTACTTGCCAAATATATGGTTATAACAATAATAAACAAAATATAGAAATATTAACAAATACAGATAAGATAACTTCTGCTCCTGTGAAAAAAGAAAAAGATGCAACTATGCAAAAGGGTAAGGAAAAAATTATTCAAGTAGGAAGAGATGCATACACTGTTTCAACTTATAGAGTTTATTATGATAACGATGGAAAAGAGATAAAAAAAGAAAAAGTTGCAACTTCATATTATCCACCAAAAGAAAAAATTATAGCCGTAGGAACTAAAAAAGAAAAAGTAAAAAAAGAAGAAGTAAAAAAAGAAGAAGTAAAAAAAGAAGAAGTGAAAAAGGAACCGGAGTCTTCTAAAGAAGAAAATAATGAAAATAAAAACAATGAAAATAAAAATGATGTAAATGAGAATGTGAAAGATGATGTCCCAAAAGATGATAATAGTAGTGATACTATAGAATCTGAAGGTGATAAAGAAGAACCTGCACAATAATTATAAAGTTTTATATAATAACTGTCCCCCAATAATTAGTAAAAATTTAATAATTGGGGGAATTTTTATGTTAAAAAATTAATCAATACATAAATTTTTGACTTAATAAAGTAAATGTGATATCTTAAATAATATAAAATAAAGGGAGGAGATTAAAATTTTAGGAGAAAATATAAGATTAGACATAGAAAATATGCCTAAGAAAATACTAGATATAGATTTAATAGAAGAAAAAAGCAGTGATTATACTTTTTTTGAAATAGATGAAGATGAAAATAATAAAACATTAAAGGCTTTAAAGCAATCTTATGTTACATCGAATTATAAAGATGAAACAATACTTAATTTACAACAAGAATTAAAAGAGCATACAAATGTATTACCTAAGGAAATTAAACTAGAGTCATACAATAAATATAACAATGCTTTGGAACTAGCACAAAAAAGTTATATAACAACAGCTATAAGGCTTGTTGACGAAGCTCTACAACTTAATCCAAAAGATGAAGATATATTAAACTTGAGAGGGCTTTTAAAATTACTAAAATGTGATTTTGCAAAAGCATTTGAAAGTTTTTATACAGCACAATGTTATGGGAATAATGAATTATCAAGAAAATATGTTGATAAATTATCATCTAAAGAATTTAAAGTATTTTTAGAAAGATATAATCATTCTATCAGATTTATAAATGAAGAAATGAATGAAGAGTCAATAGAAATATTTGATTCTTTAATATTAGAAGACCCAGAGCTTATTGAACCTTATGTTATATTAATTTTATTATATGAAAAGGTTGGAAATATAAAGGAAAAAGAAGAATTATTAAATAGATTAAGATTTGTAGACGCAGATAATCATTTATTTGATAAAAATCATGATCATATAAATGAAGAAAATTTATCTGTGGCAGTTGAAAAAAAGGAAAACAAACAAATACAAAAACTAAAAGAACATAAGATTAAGCTTAGTAAAAAGAAGAATTTAGCTTATATATTTATAGTTTTATTAGTTGTGGCAATTGGTACAATTACCATATATGGAAAAGTTAGAATGGACAAGCTTAATGAAGAATTAAGTAAAAAACAAGAAGCTATTCTTAAAAAAGAAGAAGAATTAAATGAAAAAAATGATCAATTAGATAAAAAGGAAGAAGAACTTGATAAAACAACTTCTGAGCTTGAGGATGCAAAGCAAAAGGAAGAAGACAATAAATTGATAGAACAAGGTGAAGAAGCAATATTTATGAAGGCTCTTTCATATAAAAACGAAGGAAACTATAAAAAAGCTATAAAATACTTCAAACTTGTTCTAGAAAATGGAACTCAAAGTAATATTAAAGCATCATCAATTTACCAATTAGGTTTATGCAACGAAAAATTAAATGATAAAGATAAAGCTATTTCCTATTATAAGAAATATGTGAATACTTATAGTAAAGATTATGCATATTTTGATGATAGTTATTATAGAATGGGAATACTTTATTATGAAGATAACCAGCTATCAAAAGCAAAGGATACTTTTTATTCTTTAAGATATGAGGATCCAGATAGCAGTTATAATAATACTGAAAAAGTAAAAGATATATTAAGAAAATAATAGAAAAGATGTATGATTAAAGATTTGGATACTTAATCATACATCTTTTTGCATATAATAGATTATAATTTCATTGAAAAATGATTTTAAGTATATGTAACTCTAAAAAATAATAATATTATAGAAAGATTATTTTTAGGAGAGATATAATGAGTAATAAGGAGTTGATTTTACCCATATTAGTAGATGGCAAATATGGTTTTATTGATGGGGATTATAATATGGCTATTAAGCCTAAGTATAACTATGTTTCAAATAGATTTAAAGAAGGTTATTGTGTAGTTACTTATATAAAAAAAATAAGACATAATACAAAATGGATATTTGGATATATAAACCCAAAAGGTAATACAAATTTCTTTTTACAATTAGAAAGTGCAAATCAATTTTATAATGGCCTTTCTAAAATTAGAATAGATGGAAAGTATGGCTTTTTTAATCATAACTTACAAGAAGAAATAAAACCTATGTATAAATCGGCATTGAACTTTAATGAAAATCTCTGTGGTGTAAAAATAAATAAGAAGTGGGGATTTATAAATAAAAAGGGAGTTATGATAATAGATCCAAAGTTTTCATATGTAAATAGCTTTAATAATGGGCGTGCATTAGTAGAAATAAAAAACAGATATGGTTATATTGATGAAAAAGGAGATATAGTCATAGAAGGTGATTATATTATGGGATCTGATTTTTCTCAAAATTTAGCAAGTGTAAGAAAAGATAATAAATGGGGATACATAGATAAAAGTGGCAAATTAGTTATAGATTATTTATTTGATAAGGCTAAAAATTTTAAAGATGGCTTGGCACCAATATGTATAAATAATAAATGGGGTTATATAGATTTAAAGGGGAATTTAGTTATAGACTTAAAGTATGAGTATGCTTGTAGTTTTAATGAAGGACTAGGTAGGATTAATATGAAAAATGGTATCTTCTCTCAAGGACTATGGGGATTTATAAATAAAGAGGGTGAAGTAATTATTGAACCTAAATTTAAATCTATATCTGATTTTGATGGAGGGTATGCTCAAATAAATGAAAGTAAAAATAACTATATAGATAAAAGTGGAAATTTAATCTTGAATCATAAGTTTAATTATAAGTTATAATTTAGCTGAGAAATATGAATTTTAAATTTCTATATTTTTAAAAAATGAAATAAATTATGCAATTATAGATGAAATATGCTAACATAATAATGTGAAATAAAAAGACTGGTTTTGAATTAATTGTTTGATTTATTTGGAGGTAGATTTATGAGCAAGGTTAATACAATGGAGCAAGATAATATTTACGTAAGATATACAATTATTATAGTTGGAATCACAATTATGTCCATTGGTGTAAATGGTTTTTTAAGACAGGCTCACTTACTTAGTGGTGGTGTTGCTGGTATATCAACAGGAATTAATTATTTGACTAATATAAATGTGGGTTTAATTACTCTTTTAATTAATATACCTATTTTTATATTAGGATTTATATATCTAGAAAAAGACTTTTTAATAACAAGCTTAGCAAATATGGTACTTTTTTCATTTATAATTGGTATAACACAAGAAGTTGGTAATGTTATTCCCATAGATGACATATTGCTTCAAAGTGTATACGGTGGTATTTTATGTGGTATTGGAAATGGATTGGTGTTTAGAACAAAATCATCTCTAGGAGGCACAGATATAATTGGTGCAATATTGAAAAATAAATTAAATATAGCTATTAAAAATACTGCCTTTGGTTTAAATTTAGCAATAGTATCAGTTAGTTCATTATTATTTGGTTTAAATTTAGCGTTATATACATTAATAGCAATGTTTTTAAATGCGCAAGTTATGAACTATATAAAAGATGCTTTAAATGATGAAAAAGCAGTTATGGTATTTTCGAATAATTCACACCAAATAGCTAAAGATATAATGCAAACTCTTGTAAGAGGAGTGACTTTTTTAGAAGCAGAAGGTGGTTATACAAATGAGAAGAAAAAAATTATTTACTGTGTAGTCTTATCTAGAGAAATACCTAAAATTAAAGAAATAACATTGAAACATGATGAAAAAGCATTTATTTCTGTTAATGATATAAATGAAGTAAAAGGTAGAGGGTTTAAGGAGAAATTCTTATAAAATAAAGTCAGGCTTATGCCTGGCTTTGTTTATATATATTTATAAATAAATATATATAAACGTAAATATCACAAAGAGTAGAAAAAAAAGTTATCTTACTTTATAATAGTATATATAATAATCCATAGAAAATGAGGGATGAAAATGAGTATATCAAAAGATTTTGTTAATATATATAAAAGCTATCTAAGAGAAGTTAATCATTATAAAAAAACAATTAAACATGTTGAAAACATGAAGAGAAAAATTGAAAAAAAACAAGTAATGGCCACAGAAGAAGAAATTAAATTGCTTGAAAAAGAAGAACTTAATGAAGAGGATGAATTTAGCTGTACTAAGGATAAAATATATTATTTTTCAAATGGAGATAAGTATATAGGAAAAGTAGAGAGAAATGAGTTACATGGTAACGGATATTATATAATGTATGATAATGGCAATGTTATATTGGAATATACAGGTGAGTTTGTAAATAACTTAAGAGAAGGTATTGGAGAGTGTAAATTTGCAAATGGAAACATATATATTGGTAACTTTAAAGATGATTTAATGAACGGAATTGGCCAAATGATTTATAGTAACGGAGATGAATATATAGGTCAATGGGAAAATGGTCAAAAAAATGGACTTGGAATATTTACATGGAATGATAAAACCAAATATAACGGTGAATTTAAAGAAGGAAAAATGGATGGAGAAGGTCAATGTTTTGATCAAAATGGCAACTTGCTATATGAAGGTCAATGGAAAAATAATTTAGCTCATGGCATGGGAACTTATATATGGAATGAAGGAAAAAAATATGAAGGTGAATTTATGCATGGCAAAAAACATGGAAAAGGGCGTTTCTATCTAAATGGAGAATTAATATATGAGGGAACATGGAAGTTTGATAAGCCTTCTGTTTTTGGAAGGACTTTAGAAGAACTATTCTGTGTTAAATTATAGCTTTATCTTAAGATAAAGCTATTTTTATATAATTATTCATATTTGATTTTTATGAAAGGAGAAATGTTTTGAAAAAATTAATATCTATAATTTTAGTATTATCAATGATATTACTTTATAACGTTAATAACTTTCAACAAATAAAAGACTATATTGTAGATGAATTAGAGGATAAACATATAAGTGACAATAAAGTAGACATAAATCAAATTTATAATTTTAAAAGAATAAATATTGGAGATTCAAAAGAATCAGTAATAGAAAAGCTAAGTAATCCCAATAGAATAGATAAGACTCCCTATAATTTTTTTTGGTATGTTTATAATACTTATAAAGAAAGTTTTGTCATGGTTGGAATAAAAAATAATAAAGTTGTAGCATTATTTACAAATAATATTGATTCTTGCGAAAATGAAAACATATATATAAATAAAGATATAAATTATATAAAAGAACATTATAAAACATTAGAATATCAATTAAAAGGCAATATAAGATATGAAATAACTTCTAATAATGAATATGACATCATATATAAAAATAAAAAGTATATTACAGTATTTTATGATAAATATAACGATAATAAAATATGGGCATATGAAATAGTAGAAAAATTATCTGAAGATGAGATAAATGAAATTTATCCTAATGATAATAAAGATATAGAAGATAGCTTTATGTATGAAACAATAGATCTTATTAATAGCACAAGATATAAATATGGCCTACAACCTTTAATATATAGTGAAAAGGCTACTAAAAGTGCTAAAAAGCATAGTGAAGATATGAAAGATAATAATTTCTTTAATCATAAAAATTTAAAAAATGAAACACCTTTTGATAGGATGGAAAAAGAAGGTATTAGTTATATGACTGCTGGTGAAAATATTGCTGCAGGTCAAGTAAATGCTATCTTCGTGCACAATGGTTTGATGAATTCAATAGGACATAGAAAAAATATTTTAGGGAATTATAAATATATCGGTGTAGGAGTTGTATTTGGAGGAAAATATAAAACTTACTATACAGAAAACTTTTTTGGTTAAGACAAGAAAGGAATATTACGATGACATCTAAAGTTAAAAGGTTTTTATTTTCTATAATTGCTTTATTTATGATAGTTTATAGCTACAAAGAAGTATCTTCGTTAGTTCAAAATAATGACATATTTTTTAGAAATGGTTCTCGTGAAGAAAAGCTAATAGCATTAACATTTGATGATGGACCTCATCCAAAAGAAACACATGAAATTTTAGATGTACTGGATAAATACAATGTTAAGGGCACTTTTTTTGTAGTAGGTAAACATGCCAACTGGTATAGTAAACCTCTAATAAGAGCTTCAAAAGAAGGTCATGAAATCGGAAACCATACTTTTTCTCATCCAGACATTAGTAATTTGAGTAGTTATGATATAAAAAAAGAAATACACGATTGTGAAGACATACTAGTTAAGTTAACTGGTAAAAAACCAACTTTATTTAGACCTCCTTATGGAAGTTATAGTGAAGATGAATTATCAAAAATAGCTCGAGAAAGTGGTTATAAAATAATCCTTTGGACTACGATAGATGCTAAGGATTGGAAAAACCCACCTTCAGCTCAAATTTCTAACATAATAGTTAATAAAGTTCAAAACGGTGATATAATTTTACTTCATGATTATGGAACAGAAAATACAGTTAAAGCACTAGATGTAATAATACCCACTATGATAAAAAAAGGATATAGATTTGTAACTGTATCTGAATTGATAAGTAAATAAAGTTTTTGGAGATAGTTCAACAATAACTAAAAGGATTTGGTTAAATGTATAATAAAGTTTATGAAAAAAAAGAATTTATCATTTTCCAAGTGAAGAATGGCTATATAGCTTATAATACAAAAAAATCATTTAAAGATGGTCATACTCATCTGAGATGTTTTGAGAGTGCAAAAACAGCCATTGACTTAGTTATAAGAAGAAAAGTACCTAGAAGTACTGATTTATACTACCTTACCAGTCTTATTAGATTAAGTGGAGATCATGTTTATATTTCAAAAATAAAAGAATTAATAAAATATAGACAAGAAAAAATAAATCGACAAAACTATCAAACAAATAAAGTTAAAGTCTTAAAAAGGAGCATTTAGCTCCTTTTTATATTTTAAAAATTAAAAAATATATTTAATCTACATAGTATAACAAATTTTACATATTTATCATATAGTGTATTAAGGATAAATGATAAAATAAATCCTTGGATAGAGGTGAAATATGTGAATAATTATGGTTACTGTCCTCAATGTGAATGTTATTGTGACTTAATATATTTTAGAAAATCTTGTGGATGTTGTAAATTTGTATATCAATGTGATTGTGGAAGATGTTTTGAATGTATATTTGATTATAGAAATAATTGTTGGTATAAAAAAGAGTGTGATTGCTATAAAAATGAAAACACAATAAAATTAAATGTTACTGTTAGAGAAAAAAATTGTAATAACAAAAATAAATGTTGTAATAAAAAATCAGTAAAAAACACTTGTTGTTGCAGATAATTAATTAAAAGTTTATATAATATTTATAGTTTTATAATTAATAAAAAGCTCTCGTAGAAGTTGATTAATACTTGATATGGGAGCTTTTATTTTCAATGTAATTGTAAAGATAGAAAAATCATATATTTAATTATAATAAATATTTTAATAATAAAAAAGGGGTAGACTAGGGGGGAAGTTCATGCAAAAACTAAATCCGTCACGTATTCCAAAGTTTAAAAATGATTTGGAAAAACTACCTATTTTTATACCATCTCTTTATAAGAGAGAAGATAAAATCAATTATCATTATAGTGTAGATGCTTGTGAGTTTTATCAACAAATGTTGCCTCAAGGCTTTAATAAAACAAAGGTATGGGGATTTGCAGGTCTTTGTAAAGATAGTAATAGTAAGAAAATTAAATATATTAAATCTTCACCAGGGCCAACTTTTGAGGTAGAAAGGGATATCAGTGCTAATATAGAATGGAATAATAAAATATTAGGTGAATATATGTTTCCCATAGATACTACACTACCCTGGACAAATCCTCATAATATAAAAATAGATAATGATAAAACTATTAATAATTCAAAAGAAGGACAGTGGCCTCCAACCCTAGTAATGCACTTGCATGGAATGATTTCATCACCAAAGAATGATGGAAATCCAAAATGCTGGTATACAGCTACTGGAATAAGAGGGCCACTTTATACTACTAATTACTATAAATATAATAATCTTCAACCAAGTGCAATGCTTTGGTACTATGATCAAAGTCCAGGAGTATCCAGACTTTCAGTTTACTCAGGGCTATGTGGAATGTATCTGATAAAAGATGATAAATTTGACTTTCCAAAGGAAAATTATCATATACCTTTAATTATTCAAGATAAATCATTTTATGAAGATGGTTCTCTCTGTTATAATGATGAAAATAGCTCAAAGGATGAATATAAATGGAAAGAAAAGTTTTTAGGAGATGTTATAGTTGTTAATGGAAAGGTATGGCCAAAATTAAAAGTAGAAAATCAATTATATAGATTTAATATTGTAAATGGATCAAATTATAGATCTTATAAAATAGCTTTATCTGATAATAGTAAAATGATTCAAATAGGTAGTGATGCTGGTTATATTGATAAAACTCAAGAATTAGAATATTTTGTATTGCATCCAGGAGAGAGAATTGATATATTAGTTGATTTTTCAAAATATAAACTGCATGATAAGATAATAATGAAAAACTTATTTTCAGAAAATGAGTGCCAAGATATAATGGAGTTTGAAATAAACAGTATAAAGAAAAAAATATCATACAATATACCAAATAGACTAATAAGCTATCCAAATATAAAGATTAATAGAGAGAAAATAACTACTTTTTTAATGTTAGAGAAGGATAGTATAAATAAAAAGAGATTCTTAATAGATGGTAAAAGCTATTTACAATCTCCTATAAATATTATAAAAGTAGGTTCTAGTTTTATTTGGGAGTTTATAAATTTAGCAAAAGAGGATATTTGTATTCATTTACACTTAATTCATTTTCAAATAGTAGAAAGACAAAGAATAAATATATCATTATATAAAGAAAAATGTAAAGTAAATGAAATTAATAATATAAGTGATGAGTTTTTAGAAGAAATAATATTACCGGAAAAATATGAAGCTGGATTTAAAGACACACTACATTGTCCAGCTTATTTTATTACAAGAATAATTGTAAGATATGCACCTTATTATATTATGGAAGATGTTAGCATTGGAGAAAATTTTTATTCCTTTAATACAAGTGAAGGTCCTGAGTATATTATCAACTCTCAAATTTTAGAACAAAAAGATAATTATATGATTAGACCACAAATTGTACTTTGTGAAGATTAAATTAAAAAGAGGTATTTAATTTTGATTAAATGCCTCTTTTAATTTTAAATAAAACCACATATTTTTTATATATATTTTAATACTATAAATATTAATAATCAAAAAATAAAATTGTCAAGGACATAAAAATATTGAATAAAAAGTATATAGTTATATTATAAAGATTTAATTTAAGCTATTGATAAAAAATACTTTATATCTCTTTTCGACAAATATAAAGAATAAATATATATTTTATGAAATGATTATTAATAAAAAATAATAAAAGAAAGAAGGGTATTAACAAAAAAAGTCGAATTATGTATAATAGTATTTGACAAACAATAATTTTAATGTAAAATAGAAATGTTACGAATAATACACCAAAGGGTGATAATATGAATAATATGAGAGATTTAATAGATGAAGTTAAAAACAGATGTGATATTGTAAGTGTAATATCTCAGTACATAAACTTAAAAAGTTCAGGAAGTAATTATAGTGGTTTATGTCCATTTCATAATGAAAAAACAGGATCATTCCACGTTAATCAGAAAAAACAGATTTATAAATGTTTTGGATGTGGAGAAGGTGGGGATGTAATTAACTTTGTTATGAAAATAGAAAATCTGGACTTTATAGATGCTATAAAATTACTTGCACAAAAAAATGGAATAGAATTTAAAACTAATTTAAGTGAAGCAGATAAAGCAAAGATGGAAAGTATAAAGCTGATGCAAGATATACATCTGCAAGCTGCTAGATTTTACTTTGCTAATTTAACGAAGTCTAAAAATGCAGGATACGATTATTTAAAAAGAAGAGGTTTAAGTGATAAAACAATAAAAAAATTTGGACTAGGTTATTCTATATATTCATGGAATAATAGTTTGATGGATTATTTATTATCAATAGGTTATGAAAAAAAAGATTTAGTCAAAAGTGGACTAGTTACGCATAAAGAAGATGATAATAAATACTATGACAGATTTAGAAATAGAGTAATGTTTCCAATATTTGATTATAGAGGCAATGTAATTGGATTTGGAGGAAGAGTACTTGATGACTCTCTACCAAAATATTTAAATTCGCCAGATTCCTTAATTTTTAATAAAAGATTCAATTTATATGGACTAAATTATGCTAAAAAAAGCATAAAAAATGATACCTTAATATTAGTAGAAGGATATATGGACTTAATATCACTTTATGAACATGGAATTGAAAATGTGGTAGCAACACTTGGAACGGCCTTAACAAATGAACAAGGCAAATTAATTAAAAGATATGCATCCACAGCAATAATTTCCTATGATTCAGATGAGGCAGGAATTAAAGCAACTCTTAGAGCAATAGATATATTAAGAGGACAAAATATAAATGTTAAAATCTTAAATTTAAAGGATTGTAAAGATCCAGATGATTTTATTAAAAAATATAAAAAAGAAGGCTTTTTACAAGCTTTAGAAGATTCAGTTTCTCATATTATATTTCAAATTAATATATTAAAAAGAAAATTTGATTTTAGTAAAGATGAAAACTTAATAAAATTTGCCAAAGAAGTGGCATCTATAATAAAAAGCTTATCATCTCCTGTGGAGAAAGACTATTACATTAAATATGTAAGTAAAGAGTTTAATATTAGTTTAGATGCTTTAAAGGAAGAAGTTTTTGGTAAAAGATTTAATAATAGCAAAAAAAGTTACAAAAATTTTGTGAAAACTGAACAAAAACCGATAGAAAAGATTAAAAATATTGAAAATGGTGAAAAATTCGTAGAAGAAACCTTTATCAGACTATTAATGGAAAATAAAGAACTTCGCCTTATTGCGCTGTTAAAAATTAGTGAGGAAGATTTCCTAATTAATGATAGCAAAGAAATTTTTAATCTAATAATTAAAAACAAAGAATTGGACAAAATAACTATTGACAAAATCAAAAGTTTAAACATATCTGAAGAATATTTGAAGGATTTGGATAATATATCATTAAATAGTATAAATACCTATGATTCTAAAAATGTTGATGAAATAATAAGAAATGTGAAAAGAAATAATTATCACAAAAAAATTGAACAATTAATTCAACAACAAAAAAAATTAGAAATAAGCTTAAATGACAAAAGCATAGATAAAGACACCATGAAAGAGGTAGAATTAGAAATTATGAATATAACTTTAAAAATAATAGATATACAAAAGAGCTTAAAAAGCCTATAATTCACGAAAGGAGGTTTGAGTGTGGCAAATAGTAGAGAAGCAAACAGAGCAGCAGCAAGAAGTCTTATTGAAAAAGGTAAAAAACAAGGATCTCTTACATTAGATGAAATAATGGGAGCCTTTTCAAATACAGAATTAGATAAGGATAAAGTTGAGAATCTTTATGAAACTTTAGGAAATTTAGGAATAGAAATATTAGAGAAAAAAGAAGAAAAAGTTTCAGTTGATTTTTCTGCAGATGATGATTTAACTTTAGATATGGAAAGTATAGATGATGATGTAGTTGATAAAATAGGAAAAGAAGAAGATGTTGAAATGGATAAACTTGACTTATCTTTACCAAAAGGGATAAGTATAGATGATCCAGTAAGAATGTATTTAAAAGAGATAGGTAAAATACCTTTACTTAAACCTCATGAAGAAGTTGAACTAGCAAAGAGAATGATGGAAGGCGATGAAATTGCTAAACAAAGATTAGTTGAAGCCAACTTAAGACTTGTTGTAAGTATAGCTAAAAGATATGTAGGAAGAGGAATGTTATTCCTAGACTTAATACAAGAAGGAAATTTAGGTCTTATAAAGGCAGTTGAAAAGTTTGATTATGAAAGAGGATTTAAGTTTTCAACTTATGCAACATGGTGGATAAGACAAGCAATAACTCGTGCCATAGCAGACCAAGCAAGAACTATCAGAATACCAGTACACATGGTTGAGACTATAAATAAATTAATTAGAGTTTCAAGACAGTTATTACAAGAATTAGGAAGAGATCCTAAGCCAGAAGAAATAGCAAAAGAAATGGATATGTCTGAAGAAAAAGTAAGAGAAATAATGAAAATAGCTCAAGATCCAGTATCACTAGAAACTCCAATAGGTGAAGAAGAAGATTCTCATTTAGGAGATTTCATACCAGATGAAGATGCTCTAGCTCCAGCAGAAGCAGCAGCATATTCTCTACTTAAAGATCAAATAGAAGAAGTTTTAGGATCACTAAATGAGAGAGAACAAAAAGTATTAAAGTTAAGATTTGGTCTTGAAGATGGAAGAGCAAGAACTCTTGAAGAAGTTGGTAAAGAGTTTGATGTTACTCGTGAAAGAATTAGACAGATAGAAGCTAAGGCTTTAAGAAAATTAAGACATCCAAGCAGATCTAAAAAACTTAGAGATTACTTAGATTAATATAGATAAATTAAAAATTCGCCAACTTTGGCGAATTTTTATTATACAGAAATAAAATTTTAAAATATGTTAATACATATAACTAAGGATAAAAATAAATTGTCATATTGAAAGGAAAAAATAAAGTGAAATTAACTAATAGATTATTAAAAATAGCATCACTTGTAAGTGAAAATAAAAGAGTAGCTGATATAGGAACAGATCATGGATATATACCAGTTTATCTTTTAAACAAAGGTATAATAGACTTTGCTATTTTAGCAGATGTAAATAAAGGTCCTTTAGAAAATGCAAGAAGTGAAGTTAAAATAAATAAGCTTGAAGATAAAGTAGATTTAAGACTAGGCTCTGGAATAGAAGTATTAAAAAAGGGAGAGGTTGACGAAGTTATAATAGCTGGAATGGGAGGAATACTAATATCTGAGCTCTTAGAAGCTAACAAAGAAGTAGCTCATAGTTTAGATAAATTAATACTTCAACCAATGCAAGCACAAGAAGAACTTAGAAAATACCTTTTAAATAATGGATATGAAATATTAAATGAATGTTTAGAAAAAGAAGATTTCAGATTATATGAAATAATGGAAGTAAGATATACTGGCAAAAATACAGTAGTTGAAGATGATATATATTATGAAGTTGGTAAAAAATTAATTGAAAACAAAGATCAATTATTAGAAGAATTTATTGATAATAAAATAAAAAAATATAACAATATAATAGAGAAGTTGGGAGATAAAGATTCAGAAGTTATAATTTCTAAAAGAAATTTAGCAAATGAAAAAATAGCAAAATTAAAAAAATTAGTTTAACAAGGGGTTGAAAACATGAAGTTAAATGATTTAATTAAAAAAGTAGAGAAAAAATATCCTCTTAACTTGGCTTATGATTGGGATAATGTAGGATTACTAGTGGGGGATTTTGATAGTGAAGTAAAAAAAATACTGGTTACTTTAGAAGCAAATGAAAAAGTTATTGATGAGGCCATAGAAAAAAATGTGGATTTAATAGTTACTCATCATCCATTTATATTTAGAAAAATGAATAAAATCAATACTAAAGATTTAAAGGGAAGACTTATACATAAATTAATCAAAAATGATATATCACTTTATTCAATGCATACAAACTTTGATATAGCATTTGATGGACTTAATGATTATTTTATGGAAGTTATGGGGTTTGAAGATAGCAAAATACTTGATGTAACAAATAGAGAAATATTATACAAAATTGCAGTATATGTTCCAGAAACTCATGAATTGCAAGTAAGAAAAGCTTTAGGAGAAAGTGGAGCAGGTTATATAGGAAATTATAGTCACTGTACTTTCAATAGCCAAGGAATTGGAACATTCAAGCCAGAAGAAGATGCTAATCCTTTCATAGGTGAAATTGGTGAGATAGAAGAAGTAAAAGAAGTTAAAATAGAAACAATAGTTCCACAAAAAATATTACAAAAGACTATAGATAATATGATAAAATCACATCCTTATGAAGAAGTGGCATATGATATTTATAAATTGGAAAACAAGGGAGAGGCTGTAGGACTTGGTAGATACGCATCACTTGATGGGAAGACGAACCTAGAAAGTTTATGTGAAAAAATAAAACTAAAATTAAATATGGATCATATAAGAGTAGTTGGTGATCTTAATACAAAAATAAAGAAGGTTGCTGTTGTAACTGGCGCAGGCTCTGATATGGTTTCCCTTGCAAAATCTAAAAATTGTGATGTGATAATTACTGGAGATGTAAAATATCATGAAGCACAAGATGCTTTAGATATGGGAATGTCTATTGTTGATTGTGGTCATTTTGATACGGAAGATATTTTTAAAGATGTAATGAAAAGATTTTTAGATACATTTGAAGATGTTGAGACTGTAAAAACTGAGGTTTGCTTAAATCCATTTAAAATAATATAATATTTATAATTTTCTGAAAAAATGTTGACAAAATTAGAATACAAACATACTATATTATTAATAATAAATTAAATCCTTTGATAAGGGATAGTAATCAAATTTAGCTTTAATATAGAGAGTTGAGGATGGTGGAATCTTGACAAGAAGAAATTTGATGAATGGGCCTTTGAGGAGTAAATCGAAATCTTCTATGAAAGTAGACTTTACCGTGGTTTGCACGTTATAGCAAATGAGGTATGATGGTACCAATATTTAAGAGGTGTATTTGTAGTACACAAATTAGGTGGCAACGCGGAGTAAAAGCTTCGTCCTATTTTATATAGGATGAAGCTTTTTTTAATTGTAAGAACTTTATATAAAGAAGGTAGGTGAAAATCTTGTTATGAACTAAAGCTCTTAAGAGGTTGAAAGAGGAATTAATTTATTTAAATTTAATTAAAAATTTGGAGGGTGTTATTATGAAAATGAATACAAAGAAATTAGTTTTAAACTCTGTGCTTTTAGGTATAGGTTTAGTTCTGCATCAGATTGAACCTGCTATATTTGGAGTAAAACCAGATATGACTTTAATAATGTTATTTACTATTATGATATTAAATAAAGATAGCTATAAAACATGTTTAGTATGTGGAATAGTAGTTGGTATATTTTCAGGAATGACTACATCATTTCCTGGAGGTCAAATACCAAACTTTATAGATAAATTTATTACGACAAATGTAGCTTTTGCTATAATGATATTAATGTATAAAGCTCCATTTATGAAAAAAATTGCTGAAAAAAATCAAGACTTTATAGTTTCAAATTTATTGATGTCACTTGGAACTATCATAAGTGGATTTATATTCTTAACATCAGCACAAATATTAGTTGGGCTTCCTGGAAATATGAACTTATCTATGTTATTTGCAGCAGTAGTACTTCCAGCAGTAGTAATAAATTTAATAGTAGGTGTTATAGTATTTAAAGTAATTCATACAACAATGAAGAAAGTAAGCTTCCAAAGTCAATAATATTTAGTAAAAAATTCTCTCCTTGAATAAAACAGGAGAGAATTTTTAATTTTATAAACATTTTTAGTGTATTTTAGAAAAAACTGTAAAAGATATATATAGTAATTCTTTTAAGCTTTGAAAGGAGAATCTTATGATGAAAATAAAATACATTTTTTTATGTTTAATAATGATAATGACATCTACTGTTAAAATATATGCATTGGAAAATGAAAAAAAATTTGTTTTTGGAGGTAATTTAGTTAATGAATCTGTTATAGACAACGATTTAGAGGTAGTAGATAGTAAGGAAGAGTATTATGACTTGAACAGATTTTTCAGACCATCAGACATGGCAATTTTAAATGATGATAACTTGAATAGTTTACAAGAATTTTATAATCAAAATCCATATAAAATGGATTTACCTCAAAAACCATTTAGATCAGGAAAGGATACAGTTATAAACTATTTTAATGTACTTAGAGAAGCATCAAATCCAATACAAGAGAATGAAACAGGATGTGGATCTTTAGGTGATGTTAAAGGACCATATCCAGTAGCATATAATTTTTTAGCTAAATCATATCAAGAAAAGTTACCATATAAAGATTTTTTAAATTCTTTTAAAAATATACTTCATATTAATCTAATAAAAGTGCATAATGTACCTTCAGATGAGGAGAATAAAAATCTATTAAAATATTTTGTAGAGCTAGAAGTAATAGAGGGTTCAAAAGAAGCTAAAGGTTTATTTGCATATTATTATGGATACATATACTTGGATAAAGAAAATGATGGTTATAAAATAGTTAAGATGGATTATAGTCCAGAAAATTACTTATGTGCACCATATCATGGATGGGCATACGATGCTAAAACATTTGTGGAAATAGAATATGGAAACTGGTGTTCATTAATTGATGGGGATGTTTTGGTTAATGAGGATGGATATGAAAAAAAAGTATATTATAAAGATAAAGAAGATAATGAATACTATGTACTTTTTTATGAATTAACTAACGGTGTTGATAAAAAAATTGCAGATTATAAGAAGAATAAAAATAATCAGTGGGAAGTTATATATATAAATCCTGAAAAGTGTATAGAAGATAAAAATTTAAATGAAAAAACTCATAGTACTTAATATTATATGATAAAAGGAATGAGAATATAACTTCGAAAAAGAAAATAAAATATAATTATTTAGCAAAAAATATGAACATTATTACCTAAATGTAAATACAATTATATTAAGAAAGTGGTAATGATAATATCTCAAACTAACACATGAAACTCTTCAAAGGAGCTTTTAATGTACGGAATAATTTAAGCCCATTCAAGAGTATAAAAATAAATCCTTTGGGTAGATAATAAAGCCACTTTCTTACTTAGTAGATATAATAATTAATGTAATAAATGTAAAAAAGTGCAAACTTACATATTAATTTCAAATTATTATTTTTAAAAATATAATTTATTTAAGATATAACTACAAATACTATTTTTATATAATAACCTTTTATGAAAGGAGCTATTAGATATGAATAGTATTAAATGTGTTGAAAATTATTTAGATGCAAATAAAAAACTTAGAAAAGCAGTAATATTTGGTGCTGCAACAGCTGGAGTGGCTGCGGGAACATATATAGGAGTGAAAAAACTTACACAATTAATAGAAGATAAAAGACTAGCAAGATATTATGAAGATGAAATAGAAGAAATATTCAAAGAAAAAGAAAGAATGAAATTCTATGAAGATGAATTTATTAGGCAAGAAAAAGAAGAAAGAGAGGAACTAGAAAAATCAGTTGAAGAATTTAATTCAAGAAGATTAAGAAGAGAAGAATGTCCGTGTTGTGGAGAGACAAAAGAAAGAAAGTAGAAAGTTAAGAATATATTATAAATAAGTCATTTCACGATGACTTATTTTTTTGATGTGTGTATTGTAGTGAGCTTTTATAATTGGTGGAATATTAAAAATATTTATTAAGTATGTTATAATTAAATTAACATTTATAATTGACAGAATATATTTTATTCTTTAAAAAGAATATAAAAATATGTTAGGGGGATATAATAATGTTGCCAAAAATTTATAAAAGTAGAGAAGAAATTGATACTTCTAAACTGAGAGCATTTGCAGAAATAAATTTGACTAATTTCAAACACAATATAGATATAATAAAAGGCATGTTAGATAAGGATTGTGAAATTGTAGGTGTAGTAAAAGCTAATGCTTATGGACATGGATCTGTGGAAGTTGCAAGTTATTTTGAAAGTATAGGAATTAAATATTTTGCAGTAGCATGTATAAGTGAAGGAATTGAGCTAAGAGAAGCTGGTATTAAAGGTGAAATAATTATACTAGGATATACACCAGTTTGTCAAAAGAATGATATTATTAAATATGATCTTACTCAAGCCTTGGTTAATAGTAAATATGCAAAAGAACTAAGTGAATTACCAGGCGTAGTTAAATGTCATGTGGCTCTTAATACAGGAATGAATAGAATAGGTGAAAATAGAGATCACATTGAAGATATTGAGAAAATATATAAATTAAAAAATTTAGATATAACAGGAATATTCTCTCATTTATGTAGAGCAGATAGTGAAGAAGAAGAGGACATATTATTTACTAGAAAGCAAATAGAAAATTTTGATTATATAATTGATAAATTAGAGGAAAATGAAATAGATTTAGGTAAAATTCATTTACAAAACTCTTATGGTATAACTACATATAGAGATATTCATAGAGATTTAGCAAGACCAGGAATTATATTATATGGTGTACCTTGTGATCCATGTGATAAAATATTGAGTAAATTACCAGAAAATGAACAGTTTAAACCGACTATGTCTTTAAGATGTAAAGTTGCTATGGTAAAAGATGTGCCAGCAGGAGAAAATATAGGATATGGAAATAATTTTACGACTCCTCAACCAATGAAAATAGCAACTATTACTATAGGATATGCAGATGGATTCTCAAGAGCTGTATCTAAAAAAGATTTTAAAGTTTTAGTAAACGGACAATATGGAAGAATAATAGGAAATATTTGTATGGATCAAACAATGATAGATGCAAGTAACATAGATAATATAAAAGAAGGAGATATTGTTACTTTATTTGGACAAGATGGTGATTATTATTTACCAGTAAATCAGTTAAGTGAATTAAGTGGTACTATTACAAATGAAACACTGAGCTGTATAGGTAGTAGAGTTGAAAGAGTATATCATTTATAAATAAAATATGAAAGGTATATAAAGATTATCTCTATATACCTTTCATATTTTAAAATAGATATGTAAAATTAATGTAGCATTCTATAAATAAAGTTAGTATGTTCGTTTAATATATTAATGCCGATAAGTATTAAAATTATGCCACCGATAATTTGGGAGTAGTTTTTAAATATAGGCCCTAAAAATTTACCAATCATAACACCTAAAAAGCAGATAATAAAAGTTATTATTCCTATACTTAAACAAAGAGATGCTATATTCACATTTAAAAAAGCATAACTTATTCCAATTGCAAGGGCATCTATACTAGTGGCTATTGATAAAATAATTAAATCTTTATTACTAATCTCACCATCACAAGTTACAGTTAATTCAGGGTTTTTAATATCTTCATAAGCTTCAAAAATCATTTTTAATCCAATAAATGAAAGTAAAAATAAAGCTATCCAGTGATCAACAGCAGTTATATAAGACTGAAATCTAATTCCAGCAAACCAACCTAAAAGTGGCATTAATCCTTGAAATAAACCAAATAAAAAAGCAATTTTAAGTGAAATAAGAATATTTATTTTTCTAAGAGTCATACCCTTTGTTACTGAAACAGCAAATGCATCCATTGAAAGAGCAAATCCAGTTAAGAGTGTTGTTAGAAATCCCATAAAAGCGTCCTCCTTAGTTAAATTCAAAATAAGTAATATTACTAACAATATATTGTATTTATATAATTATTATTCTTAAATAAAAATCAAAACAATTATATAGTTAGATTATTTACTTAAGTATAAAAAATATAAAAATATCCATAATATTATTATGAAAATTATGAGGAAAATTATGGAGGGAATTTAAATGAAGAGATGGTTATGTGCTACATGTGGGTATATTATAGAAAGTGAAAATCCTAAAATATGTCCTATATGTAATTCTAATCCTGAACAACTTATAAAACTTGAAGAAAATCAAGAAAATCATCTGCTAAATGATTATAATAGTATAGGCATAGCAAAGGAAGCAGATGAAAGTATAACTAACGATTTAAGAAATATTTTTTCCAGGGAATGTTTGGAAGTAGGAATGTATTTAGCTATGAGCAGTATAGCTCATAAGGAAGGGTACTCTAAAATAAGTAAAATATATAAAAAAATAGCATATGAAGAGGCAAATCATGCTGCAATTTTGGCTGAATTACTAGGTGAAGTTGTAAAATCTGGCACAAAGGATAATTTAGAAGAAATTATAAAGGGTGAGTATGAGGCAACTCAAAGCAAATTAAAGCTAGCTAAAAAAGCAAAAGAATTAGGGTTAGAAACAATTTATACAGCACTCAATACAATGTGTAAAGAAGAAGCTAAGCATGGTAAGGAATTTATTTCTTTACAAAAGGAGTTTTTCATAGAAGAGTAAAAAAGTATGAACTAATTTACATATTTTGAATAGAATAAAATTAAACAGTCAATAATATTTATTATATAAATTGACAGATGAAGAAATTAGAAATAATATCAAAAACATATTGATTTTATATAAAAATTAAATTACAATAATTACAAAATAAAGATATTGGAAAATACAGTGAAAAAGAGAGTAAATTCTATGTTAATTTATAGCGAGCAAAGGATGGTGGAAGCTTTGTATGAGACTTGAATTGAAGAACACTTTGGAGTATTTAGCCGAAATTCATTTTTATGAAGAGTAGATCTAAACGGAGTCCTACCGTTAGAGAGGAATCGTATCGATATAAAATCTGTACGTATTAGAGTTGGACTTTTAGTCAACTAGGGTGGTACCGCGTAAATATCACGTCCCTATACATTAGTATAGGGACGTTTTTTATTACAAGTTTAAATAAAAAATTAAAGAAAGGGATTGAATAAAATGGCACAGCTTGAAAAAATATTTTCAATGGATGGAAATGAAAAATTAGAAAGAGTATTTATAAGTGAACTTAGATTAGTTAAAGAAGAAACAATAATGCTTAGGGGATGGGTTCATAAAATAATTGATTTAAGCCATGTTGTATTTGTAAAGCTAAGAGATAAATCAGGAATAGTTCAATTGGTATGTGACAAAGATCAAGTAAAGGACTTAAGATTAGAAAATGCCATAGAAGTAATAGGAACAAAGTGTGAAAATGAAAAAGCACCAGGGGGAATTGAAATAACAGTTAAAGATATAAAAATTGTTGGAGCTACTTATTATGAAAAACTTCCTTTTGAAGTAAATAGTTTTAAAAATAAAGTAGCTTTAGAAACGCAACTTGACCACAGAACTATAGCCCTTAGAAGACCAGAAATTAGAGCTATATTCAAAGTACAAAACGAAATAGAAACTGCTTTTAGAAATTATTTAAAAGAAAAAAACTTTGAACAAATTCATACAGCAAAAATTATAGACTCATCTACTGAGGGTGGATCTGAAATGTTTACTGTAAATTATTTTGATAGAAGATCATTTTTAGCACAATCACCTCAATTTTATAAACAAATGATGGTTGGTGCTGGATTTGAAAGAGTATTTGAAATAGGTCATGCATATAGAGCAGAACTTCACAATACTTGGAGACATTTAAATGAATATGTGAGTTTAGATGTGGAAATGGGATTTATAAAAGATGAATATGAGCTTATGGACTTAGAAGAAGGATTTATAAATTATTTATACAAACATTTAAATAAAACTTGTCAAAAAGAGTTAGAAATGTATAAAATAGAACTTCCAGATAAAGTAAAAATACCAAGGATAAGATTAGATGAAGCTCATAAGATTTTATTAGAAAAATATAATAAAAAATCTCCTATAGGTAATATAGATGCTGAAGGTGAAGTATTAATTTCCAAATATGTCAAAGAAAAATACAACTGTGATTTTGTATTTTTAACTAAGTACCCAGTATCTAAAAGACCAATGTATACTATGCCAGATGATGAAGATAAAAATTTAACTAAAAGCTTTGACTTAATATTTGACGGCCTTGAAATAACAACTGGAGGTCAAAGAATAAATGACTATAAAATGTTAAAAGAAAATATTGAAAAATTTGGTTTAAATCCAGAGGACTTTGATTTTTATCTTGAAACATTTAAATATGGAATGCCTCCTCATGGTGGATTTGCCATAGGATTAGAAAGACTTACGATGAAAATTTTAAAATTATCAAACATAAGAGAGGCAACTTTAGTTCCAAGAGATATGAAAAGATTAACTCCATAATTTGAGTTTAAATAATTAATTTAAGAAAGGATGAATTAACATGGCAATAACAAAAGATGATGTGAAATATATTGCAAAGTTGGCAAAATTAAGATTTGATGATGATGAAGCCCAAGTGTTTGCAGGTGAGTTTGAAAATATATTAGAGCAATTTAAAACCCTAGATAAACTTAATTTAGATGATGTTGAAATTGAAAGACCAAGTGTGGCAGTAGTTAGAAAAGATGAAAGAAAAAAATGTGAAATAGAAGATTTATATAGAAATGTAAAAGTTATGAGAGATACAGCTATAGAAGTTCCTAAAATCATTGAGTAGGAGGAGAAACTAATGAAAAAATACAGTATAAAAGAACTAGTAAAAAAAATACAAGATAAAGAGATTTCTTGTGTGGAAGTAGTTGATTATTATATAAAAGAAATCGAAAAAAAAGAAGATAAAATAGATGCTTTTTTATTACTACAAACTGAAGATGCCTTAAAAAAAGCTAAAGAGCTAGATGAAAAAATAGCAAAAGGTGAAAAAGTAGGGCGCTTAGCTGGAATTCCAATAGCTATAAAAGATAATATGTGCACTAGGGGAGTAAAAACAACTTGTGCATCTAAAATGCTTGAAGACTTTGTACCTCCTTATGATGCAACAGTAATAAAAAAATTAGAAGAGGAAGATGCCATATTAATAGGTAAAACAAACTTAGATGAATTTGCCATGGGATCTTCTACAGAAAATTCAGCTTTTAAAATAACTAAAAACCCTATAGATACAACTAGAGTACCAGGAGGATCTTCTGGAGGATCTGCAGCAGCTGTAGGGGCTGAGATGGTTCCTCTAGCTTTAGGATCAGATACGGGAGGATCTATTAGACAGCCTGCATCATTTTGTGGAATAGTAGGAATGAAGCCTACTTATGGTCTAGTATCAAGATATGGACTTATAGCTTTTGGTTCTTCTTTAGATCAAATAGGACCTTTTTCAATGACAGTTGAAGATAATGCTTATTTATTAAATATATTAGCAGGAGAAGATGAATTAGATGGAACTACTGCTAAGGGACTTGATAAAAAAGATTATACAGAAAATATAGATTCTGGAATAGAAGGAATGAAAATAGGTATTCCAAAAGAATTTATAGAAGAAGAAGGGTTAGACAGTGAAATAAAAGATGTCATACTTAAAGATATAGAAGCTTTAAGACAGCTGGGAGCAGAAGTAGAAGAATTTTCTCTACCTACAACAAAGGATGGCCTAGCACCTTATTATATAATTTCTTCTGCAGAAGCCAGCTCAAACTTGGCTAGATTTGATTCTATAAGATACGGATATAGAACAAAAGAATTTACAAGTGTGGAAGAATTAGTAGAAAAGAGCAGAAGCGAAGGTTTTGGTAGAGAAGTTAAAAGAAGAATAATGCTTGGAACTTATGCTCTATCTTCTGGATATTATGATGCTTATTATAATAAAGCACAGAAATTTAGAGCTAAATTAAAACAAGACTTTAAAGAAGCTTTCAAAAAGTACGATATAATTATAGGGCCAGTATCTCCAATACTTCCTTTTAAAATAGGAGAAAGATGTGAAGATCCAACTGCCATGTATTTAGCTGATATATATACAATAAATATAAACTTAGCAACAGTTCCAGCTTTATCTATGCCTGGTGGAAAAAGTAGTGATGGCTTACCAATAGGACTTCAATTAATAGGAGATGTATTTACAGAAGAAAAAATATATAAAGTTGCCTATGCACTTGAGAAAAAACTAAATCTTGAGTTTGAAAGAGGGGTGTAAATTATGTTACTAGAAACAGTAATTGGTCTAGAAATACATGCTGAATTAAAAACAAATACTAAAATATTTTGCTCTTGTTCCACAGAATTTGGAGCTAAGCCCAATGAAAATACTTGTCCAATATGTTTAGGAATACCAGGAACACTTCCAGTTTTAAATGAAGAGGTTGTAAACTTGGCAGTAAAAGCTGGTAGAGCAGTCAACTGTGAAATAAATAATTACAATAAAATGGATAGAAAAAACTACTTTTATCCTGACTTAACTAAAAATTATCAAACTTCTCAATATGACTTGCCAATGTGTGTAAATGGTAAAGTAACATTTAATTATGAAGGAAAAGAAGTATCTGTTAGAATAAATAGAATACATATAGAAGAAGATGCGGGAAAACTTGTCCATTTGGAAGATGAACCTGTATCACTTATAGATTACAATAGAGCTGGAGTACCTCTTGTGGAAATAGTTACAGAACCGGACTTAAGATCTCCAGGAGAAGCAGCAGCTTTTATGAGAGAATTAAAGGGAATATTAGAATATGCTGAAATATCAGATTGTCGTATGGAGCAAGGTTCTATAAGATGTGATGCAAATATTTCTATAAGACCTTATGGTAGTGAAGAGTATGGAACAAAGGTAGAGATAAAAAATATAAACTCTTTTAGAGAAGTTCAAAAAGCCTTAGAAAAAGAAGAAAAAAGACAAAAGGAATTATATCAATTTGGTGAAGAATATAAAATAAAACAAGAAACAAGAAGATGGGATGCATCTAAAGCAAAAACTCTTCCAATGCGTTCAAAAGAAGAAGCTCATGATTATAGATATTTCCCAGAACCAGATTTAACACCAATTATAATACCTCAAGAAAAAGTAGATGAGTTGGAAAAATCTTTACCAGAAATGCCAATAGAAAAAAGAGCTAGATTTGTATCAGAATATGGACTTAGTGAAAAAGATGCTTCAATTATAATATCAAGCAAAACTTTAGCTAAATTTTATGAAGAAGTAGTTGGACTTGGTGGAAATCCTAAAACTGTATCAAATTATATACTTGGAGATTTACTTCGTATGTTAAATGCAAATAATATGGAGCCGGAAGATATAAAAATATCTCCTAAAAACTTTGTAAGTTTGTTAAAAATAATAGAAAGTGGCAAAATAAGTAATACTGCTGGTAAAGAAGTATTTAAAGAAATGTTTGAAACTGATAAAGATCCAGAAATAATAATAGAAGAAAAGGGATTATCTCAAATTAGCTGTTCTGATGAAATTGAAAAACTTGTGGATAAAGTTTTAAGCGATAATCCTAAATCAATAGAAGATTTTAAAGCAGGAAAAACTCAAGCAGTTGGATATTTGATGGGACAAGTGATGAAAGCATCAAAAGGAAAAGCAAATCCTCCTGTGGCAAAACAAATGATAGAAGAAAAGTTAAGTAAAATGTAATACTAAAAAATTACCCATAATTTAAGATTATTGGGTAATTTTTTTTATTGTAAGGAATTTATATTTTACTTTTATTTAATCTAGTTTTCACACTATTATATAAACTAATATATACTATAAATATATGTAAAAATTTTAAGGGGAGATATTAAAAAGGAATATGAAAAAAATATATAAAAGCTCCGTCCAAAGACTATTATTCTTATTTTTAACTTTAGCAATACAGATTAATATTATTTTTCTAGTTATGTTACAATTTAAAGATTATTTTTTATATTTTTATATTATTTCTTTAGCA
>JALFMW010000007.1 GCA_022782605.1 Clostridium sp.
GTTGTAGTTACATTAACTCAAAATGGGTTAATTAAAAAAGTTCCTACAAGTAGTTTTAAAGTTCAGAGACGTGGCGGCAAGGGCGTAAAATCTGCAGATGAAAGTATTATGGAAATGATTTCTACGAATACAGTAGATACATTGATGTTTTTTACAAACAAGGGAAAAATGTATCGAACTATTGTTGATAATATTCCAACCGGAACAAATGCTTCAAAAGGAATTGCAATCAATACCATTATTAATCTTGAAAATGATGAAAGAGTTATTGCAATGAGTTCTTTGTATAGAAAGACAAATGCAAAATATGTAGTCTTTGTAACTAAACAAGGTTTGTTTAAGAAAACATATATTGAAGAATATATGAAAACAAATAGAAATAATGGAATTGCAGCAATCAAATTAAAAGAAGGAGATTCTGTTGTTGGAGTAACTTTCTTAGATGAAGAGGAAGTAATTCTTGTTACAAAGGGCGGATATGCAATTCATTTTGAAACCAAGTCTATTAATCCTATTGGAAGATTAACATCTGGAGTTAAAGGAATTAAGCTCTCTGAAAATGATGAAGTAGAGAATATTCTTCCAATTCATAAGACAACAGATTCAATCGCTATAATTGGTAAAGATGGCTTAGGTAAAAAGATGGAATTATCTGATTTTCCATTACAAGGTCGTGGCGGAAAGGGTATTATAATATATAAAGGTGCAGATATTGTTGGTTCAGAAATGATTGCTGATGAAGACAATCTTCTTTTAGTAGGAGATAAAACTTTATGTATTTCAACAAAAGATATTCCAATGTTAGGCAAAACCGCAGTAGGCAATATCCTAATAAAAGGAAATGTCTCTAAAGTAGTTAAACTTTAAGATATAGCGTGGCGGAAGCCGCGCTTTATTTTAATTTATTGAAAAATTAAAAAATTTTTGATATAATATATGTATGAAATGAAATTGTTACATTTTAATTACAAAATTGTTAAATGATGTAATAACTGATTTCATATATAATGTACATTTTTAATCCTGCTCATAAACAGGAGGAGATTATGAAAATTATTACTAAATCGAATATAGTGATGTTTAT
The DNA here is from genome assembly GCA_022782605.1 of Clostridium sp. Classification (GTDB taxonomy): domain Bacteria; phylum Bacillota; class Clostridia; order Peptostreptococcales; family Peptostreptococcaceae; genus Terrisporobacter. The sequence continues at coordinate 1,085 of JALFMW010000007.1, forward strand.
ACTTTTTTTTGCAATGTATTGTCTTGGATTTGCAATGTGTACTATCACTATAACAAGAGAGTTAGAAGGTCAGAACTCTATAATGAATGAGCAGATTGCAACACTAACAGATGCAGTCGAAGCTAGGGACGCGTCTTTAACTGATTTGAATAAACAGTTAGACACTCTTAGTGAAGAAAAAACGCAGTTAGAAGAAAAAATAACTGAACTTCAAGAAAACCTTGATGAATTAGAAAAAGAAAATTTGGATAAAGAAGAAGAACAAGAGCCTGTAGTACAGGAGTCTGCACCATCTTCAAATTCAAATGTATCTTATCAAACTGAGCCAGTTCAAACATATTCTTATCAAAATGATGGTTCTTGTTTAACACCAAGCGGTGGCGTATATTATGGACCGACTGGAAAAGAAACTTATTATAATTTGGATATGAATGGCGTTGTTTCTAATGCGCAAGCGCAAGGCATTCAAGGAGAATATTGGATTAGAGAAGATGGTGTTAAAATGTATGGAGATTATGTGATTGTAGCAGCAAATCTTGATACACACCCAAGAGGTTCAACAGTAGAAACTTCTCTAGGTACAGGTATTGTTTTAGATACCGGTGGATTCGCAGCAAGCGATCCAAATCAAGTTGATATTGCTGTTGATTGGTAATATATAGAAAGGATTTGCACAATGAGTTTTAATAAAGAGAAAATACAAGAATTATATCCAGGAGCAAAAATGTACGAAGCTCAAAAAATTTCAAAAGGAACAGAGAGTTTATTGAAATCCGCTTGTAATAGTGGAGAATATTTTGGCGAACTAAAAAAAGATGGTTATTGGTATCAATATGAAAAATATGAGCATAATTCTTATCTCTTTTCTCGTAGTGCAAGCACGGTAACAGGACTTCAATCTGAGAAGAGTGCTAATGTTCCACATATTGTAGATGCACTTAGTTCTCTTCCAGATGGAACAATCCTAGTTGGAGAGATCTATTATCCAAATGGTAGTTCAAAAAATGTAACTAGCATTATGGGTTGTTTACCAACAAAAGCGATTGAAAGACAGAATGGTTCTTATGGTAAGATTCATTACTATATTCACGATATATTGATGTATAAAAATATAGATTTTGTAGAGAGTAAAACTAATAATTGGACAAGATACAATATTCTTAAAAAAATCTATTATTTACATGGCTTAGATAAATATGATTTTTTGGAACTCGCGGCGGCCGAGACAGAAGATCTCTATAGCCAGATTGGAGATGCCCTTGCCGCAGGAGAAGAGGGTATGGTAATTAAAAAGAAAGATGGTATTTATGAACCTGGTAAGCGCCCAACTACAATGCTTAAAGCAAAGAAAGTTGATTTCATAGATGCTGTTGTTATTGGTTTTGAAGAGCCAACTAAAGAGTATTATGGAAAAGAAATTGAGAGTTGGCAATATTGGGTAATTGGAGATAATGGAGAAGAGATTGCAGTAACAAAGCCGTATTATATGGGATGGCGCAATTCAAGAATTAAAATTGGAGTTTATAATGAAGATGGTTCTATTGTTAATATAGGAACAATTCATTCAGGTATATCTGATGAAATGAAAGAAGATATGTCTAAGAATCCAGAAAAATATCTTAATAAAGTTTGTGCAATCCAATGTATGGAATTAGATAAGAATGAACATACAATTAGACATGGTTTTTTCAAATTTATGCGAGAAGATAAAGATGCTAAAGATTGTAGATTGATAGACGTCTTTGGTCAAAAGTAGTTAATCGTATTAAAAAATTTTGTAAATAATAATACCTTCCAAAAAAATAAAGCACAACAGGTTTATGGTATCTATAAGTTGAAAAAATATAAAATTTTTTATATAATATACTTGTAAAAAAGAAATACCATAAATAATTTTAAGGAGTATTATGAAACAGTTATCTAATAAGCAATTAAGAAAAATTGCTAATCAGATTGCTCAATTAGAGCAAGAGTGTCAAAAAGGTAATAATGTATCAGAAAATTTAGCTAAGATGGCTAGCTTGGTAAATGATTTAGATGAAGATGATATCTATAAAATAGATGAGCTAATAAGAGCAAAGATTTGATTTCTTAAAAATTTTTTGGTATAATCATTATATAAAGTGTTAATGCACTAAATAAAAAAATAATTATTTAAAAAGGAGTACACGAAAATGGCAATGAGTGATAAGACAAGACAGGTATTAGATTATTTGAAGGGACTGGACAAGAGCGATAATGTTACAAGCGCAGACATCGCAGAGGCACTTGATATTCCGAAGAAGTCAGTTGACGGTATCGTAACAGCAGGTCTCCAGAGAAAGGGTCTCGCTGAGAGAATTCCAGCTGAGATTGAGAATGCAGATGGTTCACATAAGCCAGTTAAGTTTATTAAGCTTACAGACGAAGGATACGCTTTCGATCCAGACGCAGAAGTTGCTGCTGAGTAATTCATGTATTTAAAGGATTAGGATAGTAATATCCTAATCCTATTTTTTTATAGGAGTTGATACTTATAATATATATTATTCTTATTTTAATAATTATCTTATTGATTCTTCTATTTAATTATATTAAAATAAAAAAAGATAATAAGAATATACATATATTAAATGAAAAAACAGATAATGAAAATAAAATAATTGAAAGTAAGAATGAAGAATTAAAAAAACAATTATTAAACTTAAATGAAGAAGCTAATTATTTAGAAACATTAAATACTGCTTCTAAAAGACAAGAACAAGAAACGCTAGATCGTTTAGAAAATATAAAAGATAAAGTAGACAAAGCCTTTTCAAATCAAAAAGCATTATCTCAAAAAGCTTTTGAGCAATATTTTGAATTGCTTAATAATGATTATGAAAAGAAAACAATAGAATACGATAAAAGAATTGAGGTTTTAAAAGAATCATATTCACAACAACAGAAAGAATGTTTAGCTGAGTTGTCGCGGGTTCAGGATGAGCTAGCATCTATTAAGTCAACTAGGGACGCCACACGCGCGGCCGCGCTTAAAGAAAAAGAGATAAAGGAGAAGCTTTCTTTCTATTGTTTATCAATTCCAGAATCAGAAAAAAATGATATTCAAGCATTAGAATCTATTCGACCTCGATTAAATAAACCTAGAGTATTAAGTATGTTAATTTGGTCAACCTTTTATCAGAAAAGAATGAATGAATTATGTAACAATGTTCTAGGTACCTCTATTGTTACAGGCATTTATAAAATCACAAATCAAAAAACAGATATGTGCTATATTGGTCAAAGCGTCAACTGATCGGCGCATGAAAAACTTTTCCTACTAGCTGGTAGGGGTCGCGTATGCGGCTAACGAGGAAAATGAAAAATTTCATAATCTCGTGGGAAAACTTGTTTAATTCACCTTTTATGCATGTCCTATAAACATGGAAACAAGATAAAAAAAGCATAAAAAGGAGAACCAAAATGAAAAATATAAAAATCACAGATACAACTTTAATGATAGGTATTTATTCAATAAACTTTCCAAATGGAAAGAGATATATTGGGCAATCTCAAAATATTCATTTAAGAATGTTAGAACATAATAGTAGAGCTAAGAATGGTAAAAGAGGAGATGGAAAAAGTTTATCTCTTTGTGATAAAAAAATAAAGCAATATTTTCCAAAAGGCGTTCAAGAATATGAAGTGCTTGAAGAATGTTCTGTAAACGAATTAGATGAAAAAGAAAAATATTGGATAAAATATTTTGATTCAACCAATAAAGATAAAGGATATAATTTTTTAGATAGAGGAGATGTCTCTGGAAGACGTGGAGTAGATAGCGTTAATGCATCTCTAAATCAATCTCAGTTAGATGAAATTATTGATTTGTTAACAAATCATTATGAATTATCTTATAAAGATATTGCAGAAAAAATGAATGTCTCACTTTCTGTAGTCCAACGAGTAAGTTGGGGACAGAATTACGTGCAATCTAACTTAAAGTATCCTTTAAGAAAAGATGTCCATAGTTTTCAAAAGAAAACTCTTTTAGATTATTTTTCTTCTGAAGAGCAATTATTAGAATTAAAAAATGATTTAAAATATAGCTGGTGGCTAAGTATAGAAAAGGACTTAGTTAATAAATATAATATTCCTTTAAATATTATGCATGATATAAATACTGGAAAGCGTTTTTCTGAAATTGGAGATTTTACTTACCCAATCAGAAATAAAAATATTAGAAATAAGAATAATTTATCTAAAGAGGATATCTTAGAATTATTAAATTTATTGAGAACCACTAGCTCATCTATGACAGAATTAGGAGAAAAATATAATTTTGATAGAAGCGTTATTTCAAAAATAAATAAAGGAGTATCTTATTTTATTGTAGGTTATGATTACCCTGCAAGAAAAACAAAATAAAACAAGTAACCTGTATCGACTATTCCCTAGGCCTTCTGGGCGGGGAAGTAGGGGTACTATTAGCACGTACTAGAGTTATAGGAAACGAAGCTCTTTAAATGCCGAAACGGTTTCCTTAATAGAGATATTAAGTAAAAAATAGTCAAAGCGATATAGCTTCAAGATGGAAGCAACATGCAAAATGCGGGCTCGGAATTGACACCCCGCAAGGAAACAAACTTTATAAAGATATGCTTGAATATGGATTAGATTCTTACTCTTGGGAGCTATTAGAAGAATGTCCAAGAGAAAAACTTGATGAAAAAGAAAAATATTACATCAATCTTTATGATGCTTGTAATTATGGTTTCAACAGTACAAAAGGAAATAAATAAGGAGGCTAGGATATGGATTTTAATGATTACTTAAATGATTTACTTGGTGACAGTCCAGTTTTGCAAGAGGATAGTTCAAAAATAGATTTTGAAAAGATATTGGATTATAGTAACTCTCTTGATAGACAACTTTATATCGGGGATATTACAGAAGGTGTTGGTATTGCAGTTGATACAGTAATTCGTTTTTGGAATAAATATGATGAAGATCATAATATTCAACCTACAGATAGAAAGCCAATTAAAATTTATATAGATTCTCCGGGCGGTAGTTTAACAGATACTCTAACTGTAATTGATGCAATAAAGCTCTCTAAGACTCCTGTTTATACTATTTGTGTTGGTTGCGCATATAGTGGCGGTTTCTTTATTTTTATTTCAGGTCATAAGAGATATTGTTATCCAAATTCAACTTTCTTGTACCATGAAGGTTCAACTGCAAATGGCGGAGATGCTGGCAAGTTTAGAAATTTTGCTGAGTTTTATGATAAACAATTAGAGGTATTAAAACAAATTACCATTTCTAATACTAACATTGATGAAGAACTATATGAAAAGCATCGCCGCGATGATTGGTGGATGTTAGCTTCAGAAGCACTTAACTTAGGCGTTTGTGATGAAATATTAAAGGAGCTAATTTAATGGGTAAAATTATTATTCAAAAATATACCACTGAAACGCCTATCTCAATGATAGGCGAAGAAGCGGGTATATGTTGGAATGCAGATACAACAGACCAAATAAAAAATTATCGTAGAGGACTAGACTGCTTGAGTTCTGGGCATATGCGGACCGCGGAGTATCCGCAAGTATATATGATTTTAGAAGGATATTCTGCAAGAGTTATTAGAGAATTTTATACGCATATCGCAGGAGGCCCGACTCGACTTCAAGCAAGCACTAGATATATTGATTATAATGATGTTGAATCTATTGTTCCACCTTCAATAGAAAAATCTAAAGAAGTAAAAGATACATATGAAAATTATATAACTATTGTATCAGATACTTATAAAGAGTTAGAGGAACAAAATATACCAAGAGAAGATATTGCAAATATTCTTCCAATAGGTATGACAACAAAAGTAGTAGTAAGAACAAACCTTAGACATTTAATTGATATGTCTCATCAGAGATTATGTAATAGAGCATATTGGGAATTTAGACAGTTAATGTTAGATATTATGAAAGCACTTTGTAAATATTCTGGAGAATGGGAGACTATTGTTGACGAATATTTTATACCAAAGTGCGATGTATGTGGTTTCTGTACAGAGAAAAAATGTTGCGGCCGCCGCCCTACAAAGGATGAACATGATCAATTACTATTCTATGGTAAACAATACAAAAAATTGTTGGACGCATTAAAAGAAGCAGGTAGCTCTATAGTATCTGTTGATGAAATAATTAGAATTATGGGATTATAATTATTTGACTTTAATTAAAAAATATGATATAATTATAATATACTAAAAAAGGATGGAAAATAAAATGAGTAAAAAGGAAATTTTTATTAACGAAATTCAAAATCAATTAAATTCTAATAAGATAACTTTATCACAGGATGCGCTTGAATTTTTTAATGCTCTTGTTGCATCAAATACTGGAGTAAAAGAAACTACTTTTACTGAGAATGGTAAACGAGTTTTAACTTTTATGCAAGAGAATAAAGCCACTTATAGTAACATGTTTACTGCGAAATCTATCGCGGAAGGTCTTGCTATAAGTTCCCATGGCTCGTCTGGCGCGTTACGTAAATTAGTTAATGACGGTTATGTAGAAAAAATTGAAGGTTCTCCTGTAACATATTTGCTCTCTACAATGGGCGAAAAAGTTAAATTTGATGTAGAATAAAATTGATTAACTTCAAAATTTTTGGTATAATATAATTATAGTAAATAAATAAACAAAATTAAGGAGAAAAGTTAATGAGAAAAGTAAAGAATCAAGAAATTATTAAAGGTTATATTTATGAGCATAAGTTAGCTATTAAGACAGTTCAGAACAAAGAATCTGATAATTTTGGTAAGCCTTATATTTCAGGAACGATTGATATTGCAACTGATGAAGATTGTACAAATGTTATTACAGTACATTATACTTTCGTAAAAGAGTTTACTTCAAAGGGCAATAAGAACGCTAGTTTTGGCGTATTGAAGAACATCATTGAAAATGGTAAGACTGTTCTTAGTGATGGAAAAGAGAATGCAACTATCGTTAAGTGTGATACTTCACTTGATGTTAATGATTTTATTTCAAACCGCGATGGTAATGAAACTTATGTAGCTGCAAAGAGAAATGAGGGCGGTTTTATCACAACTCTTTCTAAGTTTGAGCCAGATAAGAGAAATTACTTTGATGTTGATATGTACATTAATAAGGTAAAGGATATTGAAGCTAACCCTGAGAAGGGCATTGAGAAGCCATATCTTCAGATAAGCGGATATGTATTCAACTTTAAAGGTGCGCTTTTACCAGTTGATTTCGTTTGTAAGGATGAAAATGGTATTAAGTATTTCTTGAGCAAGAATATTTCAAAAGAAAATCCTTTGTTTACTGGTGTTTGGGGAAATATTGTAAATGCTACTCTTACAAGAGAAGTTCAGAAAGAGAATGCTTTTGGCGGAGTTTCTGTAGAGAGAGAAGAGAGAAATGTAAGAGAATGGCAGATTACAGGTGCTAAGCCTGTTGAGTATGTTCTTGGAGATCCAGATAATGGAATTACAGCAGATGAAATGAAGAAAGCTCAGGCTGATAGAGAAGTACATCTGGCAGAAGTTAAAAAGAGAAATGATGAGTATCTTGCTTCAAAGAATGCTGCTCCAGCTAATGGATTTGCAGTTGCATCTGCACCAGCCGCAGCAGGCGGATTTAACTTCTAATTAAATATAAAAGATAAAGATTAAACCTCCATTATTGGAGGTTTAAATCTATTCTTGGAGCGCAAACAACCATATTTGCAAAACAAAAATCACTTTAGAACTTTTTGAAACGGAATTTTGGTTTTAATAAAAGGAGAAAATAAAATGTTAAATATTATGGATATTAAACCACATCAGGTAAGTAGAGATATGAGAGGCTATTCTGTGTTTTTATATGGTGGTTGGAAGACTAAATAACTGGTCTCTTTATAGGTAACTATAAAGCAAACATTAGACTAAAAGAGGGAAAGCTAAAAGATTATATATATCTCATGCCAATCCTAGCGGAAGTTGTTTAGTAAAATAAGCAACACGCGCAACGCGTGGATTTTGAAACTAAAAATTGTTAAGGAGTATGTTTACAGATATGGACATCAACGAATTAATTTTACAATATACAAATGGAGCTTCTATGGCTCAACTGTCAAGAATTTTTAATATTACTCCATATAGAGTCAAAAAAATATTAGAATCTAATAATGTTCAAATAAGAACAAAAGCTCAACAGAACCAAATTTCAAATGCTGCTAGAGCAAAAAGTGTTAATCATACATATTTTAATGATATAAAAACGCCTACACAAGCTTGGATTTTAGGTTTTATTGCGGCAGATGGTTGGGTTGAAAAAGATAGAAATAGGATTAACATAGAATTATCCGCGGTTGACAAAGAGATTCTAGAAAAAATAAAAAAAGAACTTGAAATAGAAAATCCTATTATAGAAAGAGAAACTGGTAACGGTTTTTCTGTTGTTCGTTTAAACTGGAGTAGCGGACCGCAAAAAGAAGCTTTAAGTAAATTTGGTATTGTAAATAGAAAAACTTATAAAGAAATGCATTTACCATTATTTGAAGATAAAAACTTAACATATGCTTTTATTTTAGGTTTTTTTGATGGTGATGGCACTATTTCTATTGATAAAGATTATTGTAGATTTAGATTATGTGCACATAGGTCTGAATTATTAGAAGATATAAAAAATTTTCTAAATGTACCTAGTAGTTTAAACCAAGATAATAGGGGTTTATGGGAATTTTCTATTAGTACAATTTATTCAGTACCTTTGTTTGAAAAACTTTATTCATTAGATAGCATTTACTTAGAAAGAAAACATAACAAATTTTTAGAATATAATAAATCCAAGAGAGTCTAATATCTCTTTAAGTAGAGATAAGAGGGTACGCTGAACTTATGGGAAACCATAAGAAGCAAAGGATAAAAAGCCTTTGCGATAACATATCTGGGTAAAACCACTACCGCAGTCAAGTTCCCAAATCACCTACTTTTAGCTTTTGAGAAAGGTTACTCTGCAATTCCAGGCGCAATGGCGCAGCCAATCAATAATTGGAGCGAGTTCCGCCAAGTATTAAATCAGTTAATGTCTGAGGAAGCAAAGGCTCGGTTCGAGACCATTATTATTGATACTGCGGATATTGCATATGACTATTGTTCAAAATATATTTGCAGCAACAATGATGCAGATACAGTTTCAGATATTCCTTTCGGTAAAGGCTATGGTATGATTGAAAAGGAATTTGACGAATGTTTAAGAAAGATCGTTCAGCTTGGATATGGTCTTGTAATTATTTCACATGAAACAGATAAGACTTTTACAAATGAAGGTGGTCAGCAATATAATAAGATTGTACCTACTCTTGATAAGAGAGCAAATAATGTTATTGCTAGAATGTGCGATATCATAGGCTATACTCGTTCAGTACCAACCCAAGATGGTTCATCTGAAAAAGTTGTTATGTTTATGAGAGGTACTTCAAGATATGAAGCTGGCTCACGTTTTAAATATACTCCAGATTATATTGATTTAAGTTATCCAAATCTAGTAAGAGCTATTGGAGAAGCTATTGATAAGCAGATGGAAGAAGATGGTGAAGAATATTTTACAGATGTTAGAGTAAATATTAACCAAGCTTCCGCAGATTTAGACTTTGATAAATTATATTCAGAGTTTAATAGCATTGTCGCTAATATTCCAGGTTCTTCAGACCAAAGTGGAGAAACAGATGATGGTCAGAAATTTAGAAGCTTCTGGGCTCCGCGCATTAGCCAGATTGTTGAAAAATATCTTGGTAAAGGGAAAACTGTAGCTAAAGCAACAAGAGATCAGGCAGAAGCTTTGAGTTTAATTGTTTTAGACCTTAAAAAACTCGTTGAAGCTAATAAATAACATAAATAATTAAGAGTTGCCTATATGGCAACTCTTTTTTGATTTCTAATAAAAAATATGATATAATATAATTATATTAAAGAAGAATTGAGGGTTGTTAAGTGCATAAAGTAAAATGTATTATATGCGGACAGTCATTTGACCGCGATAAAGTACAAGCTGTTAGAGTAGGTGCGAGAAGATATGCTCATCAGACTTGCGATCCAAATAATACTAATTTAGAACCTTTAGCGATAAAAGAAGACCCTGAACTTACAAAATTAAAAGATTATATTAAACAAGTATATGGAGATTCTTGTAATTGGGCTATGACAAATAAATATATCAATAAATTTGTCAATGAAAACGGATATAGTTATAGCGGTATATTAAAATCATTAGTGTATTTTTTTGAAGTTAAAGGAAACTCAATAGAAAAAGCAAATGGTTCAATAGGTATTGTGCCATATGTATATCAAAATGCATATGATTATTATTATAGTTTGTTTTTAGCAAAACAACAAAATCAAGATAAAAATGTTGTTTCAATAACACAAAAAACAAAAGAGATAACTATAAAACCTCCAAAAATAAAAAAGAAAATAAAATTTTTTAATTTTGAAGAAGGAGAATCTATAGATGGCAAGTAAATATGTTGATAAATCTGCACTGATTCAGGTTATTGGGACGGTTTTTAATAATCCGAATCTTTTAGATGCAGAAGATAAATATTCTTTTGATGAAGAAGATTTTTATGATGACTTTCATAGAATAGTTTTTGAACCTATTTATAATTTATACAAAATGGGTGCTCAAACTATAACAATAGAAGCGATTGAAGATTATCTTAATCAGCGTCCTAAAAAAATGGGTGTATATAAAGCCTATCAAGGAAGAGAATATTTATTAAAATGTTCTGATGTAGCATCATTAGCTACTTTTAATTATTATTATAACAGACTTAAAAAAATGACTCTTTTTAGAGGTTATGAACGATTAGCACACATGGATTTATCTTGGTTATATGATCCAGATAATATTTTTGACACAAAGAAAAAAGCAGAACAAGAAGATTGGTTTGATAATACTCCAATAGAAAAGATTGCGGATACGATTGATGAAAAAATTGATGAAATAAGAAGTACATATGTGGATGAAACTCCAAATGATGAATGTCAAGTTGGTTTTGGTATTGATGAATTACTTGAAGATTTAAAAGAGAATCCTGAAATTGGATATCCTTTATTTGGTCATTATGTCAATACTATAACAAAAGGCGCAAGACTTAAAAAGTTCTATTTGCGGTCCGCGGCTACAGGTATCGGTAAGACTAGATCTATGGTAGCAGATGCTTGCTACATTGGATGCGGTCAGATGTATGATCTCAAATCTGGACAATGGGTTACTACAGGGAAGCCGCAGAAGGTATTATATATTGCAACAGAACAACCGATTGATGAAATTCAAACTATGATGTTGGCTTTTGTTTCTGGCGTAGATGAAGAACATATTCTAAATGCAGATTATTTCGCAGGTGAATGGGAACGTGTTGCTAAAGCTTCTCTATTGTTAAAACAAAGTCAAATTTATTTTAAGGCGTTACCAGATTTTTCATTAAAAGATATTGAGAATACAATAAAAAGAAATATTAGAGAGCATGATATTCAGTATTGCTTCCTTGATTATCTGCATACCTCAATGAAAATTTTGGAAGAGGTAACTAAACGAAGCGGCGGCGTTCGCCTTAGAGAAGATAATATTCTTTTTATGATTTCCATTACATTAAAAGATATATGTAATCAATATGGAGTTTTTATTCTTTCAGCAACTCAGTTAAATGGAGACTATCGAGATGCAAAAGAATATGACCAGAATCTTCTCCGTGGTGCGAAGTCAATTGCTGATAAAATTGATGTTGGTATGATTATGCTAAAAGTTAGCCAAGAGGATCTAGAAGCTTTAAAGCCAATTCTTGAAAAAGGCGGCTTTGAACCTCCAGACACCAAGATTTCAGTGTATAAGAATAGACGTGGAAGATGGAAAGATGTTTTGATGTGGTGTAAATCAAACAAAGGTATTTGTAGAATTGACCCAATGTTTGTTACAAAATATGATTATGAATTGTGTGAAATTGAAGATTTGAAAATAAAAATTGAAGAAGACAGCATTTTTTAATAAAATAATTAGTTACAACTAATTATATATTAGTTGTAACTAATAAAAAGAGGTATAAAGATGCAAACTTATGAATATGATAAAGACTTAATCAAAAATTCTTTAACAATAGAACAAATTATTGATGTTTTATCTGAATTTGATGCAGATCCAATATTACAAGGAGATAAAATAATATCTAAAACAGTTTGCCATTGTGGTCAACAACACAAGCTTTTTTATTATGACAACACCAAACTTTTTAGGTGTTATACCGACTGTGGTGATACATTTGATATTTTTGAATTAACGAGAAAAGTTAAATCAAGAGTTCAAAAAAAGATTAAATACACTCCAGAAGGAAAAGAATATACTACTGATTGGGAATTGCCTGATGCTATTCGATATATTGCAGAAAAATTTGGATTTTCTCCAAAACAAAAAATAGATGATAAAAATCTAGTTTCGTTGCTTGAGGATTGGAAAATTTTAAATAGTTATGATAGAATAAAAGATATACAACAAGAGTCTCAAACTGTAGAACTAAAAGTATATGATGATTCTATCTTAACGCGGCTGCCGCATCCAAATATAGGTATATGGGAACGAGAAGGCATGAAAAAAGAAATCCTCAATGCTGCGGGAATATGCTACGATCCAAAGAATAATGGTATTGTAATTCCGCACTATGATAAAGATAATAATCTAATTGGTATTAGAGAAAGAACTTTGGATTTATCTCTTGTTGATAGAGGAAAATATAGACCGGCTATTATAAATGGGATAATGTATAATCATCCTTTATCTTTTAACTTATATAACTTAAATAAAAGTAAAGATAATATAGCGAAAATAAAAAAAGCTTTTCTTTTTGAATCTGAAAAAAGTACATTATTATATGCAAGTTATTTTGGAAAAGAAAATGATATATCAGTAGCTTGCTGCGGTTCTGCATTTATTGGATATCAATATAAATTATTGGTTGAAGCGGGTGCAGAAGAAATCTGCATTAGTTTGGACAAACAGTTTCAAGAGGTTAATGATGATGAATATAAGAAATTAACAAAGAATTTATTAAATATGCAAAAAAAATATGGAAGTAAAACACAATTAAGTTTTTTGTTTGATAATAATAATTTAATTGGGTATAAGGACTCTCCTATAGACAGGGGTCCAGATATTTTTTTGCAATTATTTAAAGAAAGGATAATATTATGATACATATAATAGAAAAGGGAACAAAACAAAAAACGCAATGTTCAGAATGTGGATGCATTTTTAGTTTTGAGAAAGAGGATATAGAAATAATGGGCGACTATACATTAGAAGATCCTATTTCATTTGAGGGTGCCTATTTTCCTCGTAAAACATATAAAAATATGACAAAATTTATTAAATGTCCACAATGCAGTAATATTATAGTATTGGAGGCTGTTAAATAATTGAAAGTTAAGTTATATGATCCTTTTAATCGAGAAACCCCTGCAATCAATAGGGTCTTGGTTAATAGAGGAATAAAATCTTCAGAGTTGCAGCACTACTTAAATACAACAGATGATGATATAAATAGTCCTTTATTATTAGGAGAAGATAAATTAAAAGCTGCGGCAACCGCGGTTGTTAGTTGCATTGGAGCGAACGATAATGCACTGATAGTTGTAGATAGTGACTGTGATGGATACACATCTTCAGCTCTTTTAATAAATTATCTTTATGATACATTTCCAAATTGGGTATCTAATCATTTGTCTTGGTTTATACATTCTGGCAAGCAACATGGTTTAAGTGATTGTGTCGACCTTGCATCTGATTTTAGTTTGGTTATATGCCCAGACTCCTCAAGTAATGATTATGAAGAACATGAAAAACTCCATTCTTTAGGAATCCCAGTTGTAGTTTTGGATCACCATGAAGCAGATAAAATATCAGAAAATGCTATTGTAATAAATAATCAATTAAGTAATTATCCAAATAAAGATTTTTCAGGTGTCGGGATAGTTTGGCAATTTTGTCGATATTTAGATAGCTTACTTAAAAAAGAAAATGCTAATGATTATTTAGATTTAGTTGCATTAGGTAATTTAGCAGATATGATGTCTTTAAAAAGCTTAGAAACTAAACATCTTATAAATAAAGGTTTTGAGCCATTGAATTTAAAGAATCCATTTATACATGGGATGGCGCAAAAGAATTCTTTTAAGCTGGGTACTAGGATTACACCAATGGGCGCCGCGTTCTATATTGCACCTTTTGTTAATGCAATGGTAAGAAGTGGAACTGAAGAAGAGAAAAATCTTTTGTTTAAATCAATGCTCAAATTTGAAGCTTTTAAAGAAGTTGATTCAACTAAAAGAGGACATGCTTTTGGTGAAAAAGAAACTATCCTTGATCAGGCTTTAAGAACCGTAACTAATGTTAAAAATAGACAAACAAAAGCTCAGGATAAAGGAATGGAGCATCTTGAAAGTTTAATTGAAGAAAAACACTTGTTAGACGACAAGGTTTTACTTTTTTTACTTAATCCTGGAGAGATTGATAAAAACATAGCTGGACTGATAGCAAATAAGTTTATGGCAAAATATCAGCGACCGTGTTGTATATTAACAAAAGTAGTTGATAAAGATGGGGCTATCTCTTATCAAGGTTCAGCTCGTGGATGTGATAGAACTGGAGTTAATAATTTTAAAGATATATGCGCGGAAACCGGCTGCACGCTCTATGAAGAGGGACACCAGGGAGCCTTTGGTCTTGGTATTAGATTTTCTGAACCAGGAGCAGAAGAAGTTCAAGGAGAGGATATTCTTGCTTTTCTTGAAAAAACAAATGAAGCATTAAAAGATATATCTGATGAGCCTATTTATTGGGTAGATTATATTTTTGAAGAAAATAATATAGATACTGATGCAATTATGTCAATAGCTGACCATGATTATTTATGGGGTAAGGACGTTGATGAACCGTTTGTGTATATTAAAAACTTAAAAATAACAAAAGACATGATTCAACTTCTTAAAAACACAACTATAAAAATATCTTTACCAAATAATTGTTCAATTATAAAATTCGGAACAGATGAAGAAGAGTTTAATAAATTATATTCAGAAAATGGATTTGTTGAAATAAATGCTGTTTGTCAATGTAGAGTTAATGAATGGTGCGGCAGCCGCAATCCACAGCTCCTTTTAGTTGACTATGAAGTAGTAGATAGTGTAGCTTTTATATTTTAGGAGGATATATATATGAAGGTAGCTTTAACAGGGCATAGACCCGAAAGATTAAGGGGCCATGAAGCAGAAGTCCGCGCGTGGATAGAAGAGCAATTTCAGATATACAATTTTTCTGAAGCGTATTGCGGCATGGCTCAAGGCGCAGATCAGATTTTTGGTTCAGTAGCTAAGGAATTTAATGTTCCTCTTGTTTGTTGCTTACCATATAAGAGAAAAAAATACCATCCATTTGAAGAATATCTTATGGAGGATTCTTGGATTTATATGGTAAGTGAAGAATATCATAAGGAAAATTACTTTATTAGAGATAAATATATGGTTGATAATTGTGATATTTTATTAGCTATTTGGGATGGTATTGAATTTG
This sequence comes from Clostridium sp., assembly GCA_022782605.1. Lineage (GTDB taxonomy): Bacteria > Bacillota > Clostridia > Peptostreptococcales > Peptostreptococcaceae > Terrisporobacter. The sequence continues at coordinate 16,681 of JALFMW010000007.1, forward strand.
GTGGAACTTATAATACTATTGAATATGCAAAACAAATAAATAGAGAAATTTTATATTTACCACAATCAATTTTACAAGGGTAGCTTTATTGCTACCCTTATTTGTGTTTTTAATAAAAATATGGTATAATAAATTTATAAAAGGAGTTGTGGAGATATGAGTAATGAATATAAAGAATGGAAAAAAGAAAGGTCTTTAGAAGCTTGGGATGATATTCATAAAATTGTAGAAATTTTTGAAAATGAACATTATGATTATCCAGAAGATAGAATAAAAACTATAATGGATATAGAAGAAATATTAAAAAATGGAGGTTGGTTATAAAATGAATATTGTCTATGAAAAATTAAAAGCTTTATCTAATTTTATCGATACCGAAATAAATGAAAGAAAAAAGTCAATAGATAAAAAAATTAAAAATAAAGAATTTGCACATATTGAATTAGCTGCTTATGCGGAAGCAGTTGGAATAAAAAATGCAATGAAAGAATTAAATTTATATATTGGAGAAGATTAACTATGGAATTAACAAATAAACAAGAAGAAGGACAATTTTGCTTTATCAAGCTGTGTTAATTTTTATATATAATAACAAAATAACAACAACAAAGGAGAATGTTTTTATGGTAAAAATTAACGAAAATGATATTTTTGGAGATTATAAAATAATTTCTAGAAATTATGATAAAAAAGCAGCGGCTACGTATTGGAACTGTAAATGTATAAAATGCGGTAAGGAAAG
>JALFMW010000032.1 GCA_022782605.1 Clostridium sp.
GCTCCTGGTTTACTTAAATCAGGCATATATGAATTGATTACTTTTGAACCAGTTGGACTTACTCCGTGGAAACCATCTAATCCAATTGTTACTGCATAAATATCAGTTTTTCCTTCTGCAGATTGAGTTGCTGCAGTTTCAGGAATAATATCAACAGTGTTAGTACCATTGTAATATTTACCCATATCATACATAGGAATATCATTGTAAGTTTCAACTTGTCTTCCAAACTCATCTCTAGTTTTTGAATAATAACCAGCTCTACGAGCAGCACTTCTCATTTTTGAAAGCATTTTATTATTCATTAATAACATACTAGGTTTACCATCTAATGTAGATAAGAAACCATCTACTTCATCAAGTAATGCATTATAATTAGCATTCATTAATGCTTCTGTTGATACATCAACTGTTGATGTGATTTCAGTTTCAGTACCAGTTAATAATTTATCTAGTCCATCAAATGTATTTAATACACCTGTTCCAGAACTTGCTTTATTACCATTAATAACTAAGTTATTAAAGTAATTTGCTGTTGCTTTTACTTTTTGTTCAGTTTGGAATGCTAATTCATCAACTGCTCCTGCTGTACCAATAAGTACACGGTCAATTTGGAATTTACCACCCATTACAACTGCCTTTGTAGTTTTTTCTTCTCTTTTTGCTTCTCCTGCAGTATATTCACTATTTATTTGTCTTACTGCTGCAGTAGAAGGTGTTTTTAATTGGATATAACCATAAGTTAATGTAGAACCACCTGTTCCTGGAGAAATTGCATTATCAAATACTAATTTATCTAGTAATAATGAACTTCTTCTAAATGTATCAACTACTTTTTGGTCTACCTTATCAGCCATACCAACTTTTGCTTCTGCTAATGTTATAGCCATTTTTTATCTCTCCTTTTAATTACCATATTTTTCTCTTAAAGCACTTGCTAAATCTTGTGCTTCATTTTCAGGGGCTTTATTTTGATGGTCGCCACCTAGATTAAAACCATTTTGTTTGTTTTCTTGTTCAAATAAATAATCGTGAGTAGTTTTAATACTCTTTAATTGTTCATCTAACCCACCAACAATATAATTGCCGTCTTTTTCTTCATATGTTAGTTTTTCACTATCTAGAAGTTTTTCAAGCAATTTAATATCTTTTGCTTTAGAGTTTGCTAGTGCTTTATCTAATGCAATAGACTTTTTGAAAGTTTCAACTTCTTTACTTCCTTCGGCTTTTCCTAAATTGAATTGCTCTTGCTTGATAGCCTCGACGTCGACTTTTTCTAATTCCTTTATCTTGTTGTTTAAATTATCAACAACCCCATCTTTAACTTTTAAGTCGTTTTTCAGTGTGGCTACCTCAGTTTTATGGCTTTCAATTAGTTCACCATTTTTTGCCATTAAAGTATCAACTATTTCTTTTCTTTTTGTTTCATCTTCAACAACATTAAGTAATTCTTCTAAAAACTTTCTATTCATTTTCTTCCCTCCATACGATTTTATACGAGTTTTTCATCTCTTGAATTTTAGAAAATTTTCACTTTTACGATGTGATAATCAACGGTATATTATCTACCTAAAAAAAATTATACCACAAAACCAAAAATGTGTCAAAACCACAAAAAAACAACCATTCAAGGTTGTTAATTTTGCAACTTTTTGATAATTATTTTCTCATTTATTCTTATGTTTTTGATTATTGCCTAGTTTTCTTTTAATAAAATTAATAAATCGTTCATATCTTTCCGAACTTCGTCTTGAAAATCCCATTCTTCCATATATTTATCAACAAAATTTGTGGCTTTTTCAATTTTATCTTTCAATCGTGCATTTTCTTGTTGTAAAACTTCTATATAAGTCAATAATATTCTTGTATCATTGTCTGATAACATAAAATTTGCATTTTCGTTATCTTTATTTTCTAACATTAAATCTAACCATTCTTTATTAAATTTATATATTTTATTCACAATCATCATCTCCTAAATATTTAATTTAACAGTTATATAGTTATTTTCAAAATTTATATCAATATCAATATCATAAATACTTAATACTTCACAATCTTTGTATTTTTCATATATTTCTTTATCAGTTTCTTTTCTTCCAACATAACTAGAATATTCATTGTTTTTATTATCATAAGAAGTTATTTTATTTCCATTTTTATCAACCAAAGTCCACCAAGTAAATAATCCATTATCTTCAATATCTTTTAATTTCATAACATCACAAACCTTTCTATTTATTGTTTCTTTCAAAATCTTCTCTCGTCATTATAACCCAACTATTATTTGGTGGCATATCTTCTCTTAAAATAACATCACACCCTTTATAAGTGTTTATTCCATTTTCTAAATCAATACCTTTTTCTTTATCATCAAACAAACCAAATTCTTTGTAGTCTGTTAATATAACTAAATCATCACTAATATTTTCTTTAAAATAATCTATCATTTTGTCTATTTTCACATTACCCCTCCAAACTTATCTTCTATCTTTTGGCGTAAACGCATTATTACTCACCACTTTCTTTTAAATATTTATCAATACAATATTTAGGTAAATGTTTAATAACCTGTTCATCTAATTGTTTTAAATTACCACAAATAGTATGATAACCATAATCACAAGTTCCTGTTGATAAAGACACCATTGATAATTGGTAAAAATCATAGTTTTCATCGTAAGTTTTGTTTATAACAATACCAACTTCAACATATTTATCACCGCTTTGTCTTTTATCTTCTACCATTAACAAATCGCCAACATTATAATCGTGATATGTTCCATCATCTTTATAATAATTTTTTAATCTTCCGTTAAAACTCAAATTTAATAATTCCATATGATTATTTTTCATCTTACTCACCATTTTCTTCTTCAATTAATTCTAATAAGCTTTCTATAACATTATCTATTTTGTATTTATATTCCAAATCATTTCTAATTATTTTTAAATTACTCAAAACTTCTTTTAAGTATTTAATTTCAAATTCGCTCATCTTACTCACCCTTTTCCAATTTTTCAATTAAATATTCTATAAAATTACTTGCACTTCTGTTTTCTTTTTTAGCAAGTTCTTGCAGTTTTTTCCATAGTTTTTCTTCTATGTTTATGCTTCTAATTACTTTCACTTATATCACCTTTCTCTTTTAAAATTTTATAAATTTCTCTTACTCTAATAGCAAATAATTGAGTATTAAAATATTGTCTTCCTGTTTCTTTTTCTAATTCTTGCATATCTTTTAAATCTTTTAATAATAATTCTAATTTATTTATTGCTAACTCTTTCATATAAGTTATCTATCTCCTTTTTAAATTTTTCTAAATATATTTTCCATTCTTTTAAAGGTTCATCACACATCAATTTACATACCGTTAAATCAACAGTTAATTCAGCAAGTACTTTTGTGATAAATGCCTCTCTTTGTAAATCATTCATTGCTTTTTCTTTTTCATAATCACTAACTTCATTTTCTTGCATTTATTTTCTCTCTTTCTTTTTTTGCTTTTTTAATAGCATTCTTTTTGCTATCTTGTAAGTTTGCCAATTTAATAAAACTTGTTGGAAATATTGTTTTTTCCATATTATCCCTCATTTCTTAATATAATTATATAACATTTATATAACATTGTCAACGCTTTTTATATATTTTTTATATAAAATTCCATTTTAACATAAAAAAAGAAAAGATTTCTCTTTTCTAAATAGTTTCAACACTGAAACTATAGTCTCCCACCTGTAGTAATTATACCACATCTATTTCATTTTTGCAATTTATTTGTTGTATCCATTTTGCCACGTCAACTCATAATCAACATCAATTCCGTTGCTTTTTGAATATTGCCTATATTTCATTTGAGCATTTCTTAATTCTTCCTTTGACTTTTTTAATTCCTCACTTGTTGCATTGTTTCTCTTATCACTTTTATTTAAAATAGCCACTTGTTCCTTTTTATTACGAACTTGTCTTGCATAGTAATTTTGTTTTTGCCTTATTTCATAATTCTTATTATATTGTTCATTTGTTAAATGCCCATTATCTCTGACTTTGTCTTTTTTATTTTCAAATTCAGGGCGCCAGTCATAATTAACTATATGATAGCACCAAGCATCATGCGTAAGATGTTCATATTTTTTGAACTTGTCTAAACTCATTATTACGCCATCTATAACTCTATGTGTTGGGCGGCAATATGGAGTATGTCCTATAACGACACAATTAGCCCCTATTTCATCGCCAACTTGTTTAGCGATATCATTAGCCGTCTGAGTTAAACTTGTCATCAGATTGCGTTTAACTGCCGTTTCAAGTGATACGTTCCTACCCGCCTTGTCTTTCAAAGTTATTCCTTTTTCAACAAGTTCATTTATAGTTCTTTTCATTGCACTAGAGTAGTCAAAAGATCCACTAGCAACTTTGGTATATAAATCATCTAAAGCATTGATATAAGTTGTCTTGCTAGAAAATGCTATTGATCTAGTCATATTCTTTAAATCTTTGTTGGTTCTTCTATAAATACTATCAACTAGTGTTTGCACTTCTTGGCTTATTTCATATTCAAAACCTTTAGCCTCGTAAGTTTCTTTATAGCCTTTCATCTGCTCGTTTTGTAATTCTTCAAATAATTGTAGCAATTGTTTCTTTCGTTCCCTAGAAAGACCGTTTACCTTGTTTAAAGCCTCGTTAAATACTTCCTTGCCACCTTGCCTAGCAAGAACTCTCATTTGTGCTTTAGTAAATGAAGATATATCATCATTTTGTTGTAATTTTTTAATTATTGATGATGTTAAGTCTTGATTTAACTTGCTAAACATATCAATTATTTTGTTTTTTTCAAATTCACTCATTTTTTGCGGTGTTATCATTTAATCACCTCCAAAATATCTAATTTCGCCATTGTTATCTTTAAACACGTGTCCTTTGTCTATTACATAATCATGTTTACTATCGACTATATCTAAACAATTATTTATAACTAAATTTACTATTTTTGTGTTTTCTTCATATACAATAATGTCATAACCAAATATAATTTTTATTGCTAATTTTAATCTTTGTTTAAATTCATGTAATTTCATTATTTATCATCTCCTAATATTTTCATTATTTTTTCTAATTCGTTTGTATCTGCCATTGTATAACATTTATATCCTACTTCTTTTGATATTTTTTCATTTACACAATGCTTATTTATATAATCTCTTACTTTTCTTTTTTCTTCTTTTAGTTGTTCATTTTCTTTCTTCAACAACATATTTTCCCAATTGACTTTGTCTACTACTTTGTCATTATTTTCTGCATTTTCTTTTAAGATTTTGTTTTCTTGTTGTAATTGTTTAATCGCTTTTTGAACATCTTTTGTTTCTTCTTCACTCAATACAATAGGATTATTAACTAATAAAAATGCACCTAATACCTCTTCTTTATTCATTTATTCCACCTCTTTTTCTTCATAATATTGCCACATTAATTTATTAGAAGTTTTTGTTTTACCTCTACAACACATATTTATACTAGCAATACTTATATTGTAATAATTACTTGCTTCTGTTATTGAATTAAATATTTTCCCAGTATCAATACATATTACTTTCTGTTCTCTTTTACCATTTATATGTCCTATTTTTCTATTCTCATTTTGTAATTTATAATCTGCCCATCTTAAATTAGATAAATCATTATTAAGTTTATTTCTATCTATATGGTCTACTGTTGGTTTATTTTCTGGATTAGGTATAAAAGTTTCTGCTAATAATCTTGCTAATTTTCTGTTATACTTTTTATTATTTTTATATAAAGAAACACATACATAACCAAAATTATCAATCCAAGTTTCTTTTATTTTATTCTTTTTTATATTTCTTACTTTACCTAAATTAGATATTTCATAAATGTTTTCAAAATATTTTATAGGTTTCCATATTTCAATCATTATCTACTCCTTTTAATATATCTACATAATTATCAAGCATTTTTTCTATGTATTGATAATATGCTTTATCTCCTATTGTTAAAGTTGTTATTTCATATTTTGCATTTTTTATATTTTCTTTAGTTTTATCTTTTAATTTATCAATTACTTCTTTGTATTTTTTGACTTGTTCAAGTAATCTAGTATTTTCTTCTGCAACTTTAAAGAATGTATCTATATCTGTTATTTCATGATTATTTATAAATACTTTTCCTTGAGTTGTATCGAAATTATTATCTCCACTTAAAACTATTCCATCTGCAGATTGTTTAATAATTGTTTCCATATTCTTATTTCTCCTCTTAAGCTGACACAATCTTATAATAATCACAATTTATTTTAAAAGCACACACACTATAATAATAAGCACCATTCCCAGCATCAGCATAACAGTCAGCAATGGCAATTGGATTTTGATTGTGGTATATTGTTACAATTGCTGTATTTATTACAGTATCTTCATCAGGTACATTTTCAATTTTTGGTTCGGAAATATTAGTGATAACAGCATCTAATCTCACATCTTTAAACCTACCATATGCCTCAGCACAACAGTCTTGCTCAGCTTCTACAATAGATAGTACTGTTCCATCATCAAGTGTTAATGTATCTTCGTTAAAATCAATTATCCTTTTATATAATAATTTTTCTTTTAATTCTTCATAATCTTTATATTTCATAATTATTTCTCCTTTTTCATTTCTTTAAGTGTTTCTCTCATATATTGTTCTATTAATGAGGATACACTTTTGTTAATCATTATTGCATATATTTGAAAATCTTTGTAAGTCTTTTCATCAATGTTAACCGTCCTTATTATTTTTTCGTCTTTCAAAGGAACTTTACTATTACCACATTCATAAAAATTATAACCATTTTTAATACTATCATACAAATTAGAATAATATTTTTCCTTTTCATTTAATTCTTCAATATCACATAATTCTAGTATTTTAAATACAAAATCACATATATTATATTTTTTTAAATCTTCATTAAATTTACTATTTTCATTTTTATAACACATTGCATTTTTATGTTCTTTTATTCTTTTATCAATATCTTTACTTTGGCCAACATAACATTTACCATTTTTAATATTTTGTATTAAATATATTCCAGTTTTCATAATTAATTTTCCCTCTCTAATTTTTCTTGAATAGCATTTAATATAAATTCTTTAATACTCATATTATTTTCTTTTGCTTTTTTTTCAATTTCTCTTAAATATTCCTCTGTAAATTGCAAAGGATATGTTTTTATTTTCATAATCTACCTCCTAACTAATATCATTATAACATAAGTTAGTTAGTAAGTAAATACCTAATCAACAAAAAAGAAAGATTTTACTCTTTCTTATTCTCCTTCTTCAATTGATTTATAACTATCTTCTTCATTGACTAAAGCAAGTTCTTTCTTTGCGTCTTCTTCACTCATTCCATAGAATTTCATTAAATAGCCTACTTTGCTTCTTATCCCCATAGACATCTCGTTTCTATATTCTTCTTTTTGGTCTTCCTCACTGTTTAAGAATCCATCTTTATCAACTAAATTAATTGTATCATTTTCATCAACATTTTCATTAAAGAACAATCTTCCTATCATTAAAATACTTCTAACAATTCCAATAGTATATTTATTTAAAGCCGAACGGTGTTTTTTAGCATTTCCAACTAAATCTTTGTTATCTAATATAGCCTGTGTTGCTGTAATAACTCCACCCTGCTCAAACTTATAATAAGCTTTTCCTAGCCCACTTTTGAAAGCAAGTATATTAAGTGCTAAGTTCAAGCCGTTTTCGTTCTCAGTTTCCCTTAAATCAGGGTTATATTCATGTACTAATGTTTCAGCATTAACATCAACTTCATCTCCAACAATTTGGAATTGTTGCTTAGTAATGTCATCTGGGTAGATTGGAACTTCTTGAACTACAACATTGCCAGTTTCTTCATCTGTATATGTTTGTGTATAATATTTAGTCAATTTTTTATTGTAAAATACTTTCTTGCCACCTAAATAAAAGTCTTTCATAAAGTTGTTATAAACAATATCTACACCTTGCAATTGGTCTATTGCGTTTGCATAAACACTAATACCAAGCCCATTGTTTTCTTTAATGTTATTTACTACTCTAGGC
>JALFMW010000067.1 GCA_022782605.1 Clostridium sp.
TTGGTAATTCAAGATAGATGCCATCTAATAGAAGTACAGTCCGTGAAAAAGATTATTGTGATTTATTATATGCTTGGTTATAGTGTCATTCTGAAAAATTAGATAGCGAAAAATAGAGACGTATTCATAAAAGTTTAGTAAAATGGACAGCGATTGAAAGTGATTTTACTAGAACTGATAAAGAAGGTAAAGTATATAAAGTAATGTCTCGAAAAACTATTGCTAAATATTTTGGTTTTTTAGAGGAAAAAGAATTAGTAGAATTGAAAGATGATTATTACTATTTAACAGTATTAAGCCCAGAAAATGCCAATTTAATTGAATGTAAGACATTAGATAAATTAATGAATGTATTTCAAAAAAATAGTTTGAATATTTATAATTATTTAATTAATGAGTATTGCAGACGAGGATAGGTTCCATTTATTATTACAATTAGACAAATAAAAGATTTTATAGGTATAGCAACATCTACTACATCAAATAATGGAATAGTGGATGATACAATTGATATATTATAGCGTTTAAGTTTATTGGATTATTAGATAAAGTATATAGATAATAAAAGTTATATAGAGATACAATGGGTGAGGAATGCGTTACCTGAAACAAAGCCTAAATAAATGGTCAAAAATTTCTATTAAGTTGTCCAAAATTTTCTGAAAAATGGTCAAAATTTTCTATTGAGTTGTCCAAAAATTTCTATATTTTTGTCCGTTTTTTAGAAATCTATAATAATAGAGAATAGAGAATAATAATAGAAGAATAGAGAAAGGAATTTATATTATCATTCGCTTGCGGCCGCGTTCCGCGTCCACAATCTCATGATAATATAAATTCTACCGCGATGTTTATGGTCGGGGTGTATAGACCTAGTGCAGGAAATGAAATGAAAAATGAAAGTAAAATTTTAAGAAATGAAATGAAAAAGTGAAATGAAAAATGAAAGGATAAATAGTTATGGATAATTTATTAATGGTATAGCAGGATAAGGATGATAATGATGATGGATATATTACTATAAATAAAAGAGATATAGATAAAGTATATGGTATTATCATGGATTTGCCTGATGAATAGAAATGGGAGATTATATATACATGGCTAGCATCAGAAAGTAATTTATTTAAATGGATATATGATAGTCATGCAGATTTGGATAGGACCAGTAAAGAAATGGAAGTAATGATTGATACTGTTAAAGAAATATTAACACATGATGCTCCATAGTATTAAGATTGGTAAGGAGATAGATTAAATTACAAATATGTTAGTAGTTGATGAACGTAAATTATCATAGTCTACAATAGAAGCGATAGGACATAATTATGGCATTAGTGATACAGGCTATGATTTTGATGAATACAGTAAATTAATTTGTAAATTATTATAGGTTAAGAAGAAAAAAGGTATTGATAGTAAATTAGTAGGCAAATTAAAATTATGCGGATTAAGAGTATATTTATTTAGTTTAACAGGTAAGGAAATGAATGTAAGAGAGTATGCAGAATGGTTAGGAAAAGAATTTACGTAGAGTGTAAGAAAAGACTTTAATAATGGATTAGAAGATATGTAGTAGATATTAAAAGAAAAGGGCTAATAGGAATATTAATAGTATATTTCTATTAGCCTTATTTTTATTTATACTAAATTGGTACAATGAGGGAGAAAAATGTAAATAAATTATTGAAAAGTTGGAACAAATTGTTTAAAATTGTGTAAAATTGAGGTATGGGTTCTGCCCCTGTTGTACGTGTTGTTGCCATAGGGCATATGGGATATCGACCGTTTTCTAAAATATTCTATTATCAAGGTTCACTACCCTAATGCAATTATATCTTTTTTTAATATTATATCATATTTTTTTATAAAAATCAAATTTGACTTTCCAAAAATTTCCAGCCAAAATAAAAAAGATAGATAGGGGATTTCTCCCCTATCTATTTACCACCCCATCAGATTAAGGAACTTATCAATGATTTCATCAGCAGAACCATCGATCTTATATACCTTAGTCTTTACCTTATCAGTAGGTTTTTCAATCGCCTTACCAAGGTCTTCAAAGGCACGACCAATCTTATCAGCCATATCAAAAATCTTCATCAGTTCTTCCGGATTAATCTTGATATCACAGTTATAATAATCCTTAGCAAACTTCACCAGGCTGGCACAGATAGCCTCTGCATCCGCGGCCTTTGTCTGCTCTCTCTTGGACTTTTCAGCCTGAGCCTTCAACTCTTCTTCTCTCTTGGCCTGTGCCTTATTCAGTTCATCAGTAATGCTCTTAGCAATATCCTCTGCGGATTCACCCTTCATCAGGCGGTCATAAAAATCATACATATGTATATTACCTCTTTATAAAGATTTACAGAACTCTTTATTCTGTATATATATTATACAAAAAAATTTTTGAAAATGCAAATTGGAAAAATTTTCCATTTGACAAAGAAAAAAATTTGACCATATGGTACTAGATTCGGGAAAATTAGGCCATATGTAGCATGCCGCTAGATTGAACAAAAAATTGCCATATGTAGGTTTAGAACGAAAAACCGGCCAGTTCGCCCAGAACCGGCCGGGCAATTTTTACCATCTGTTCCAATTATTTCCTTGGAAAAATTTTCCAATTATGATTCCAAAAATTGGAATGGGAATAAATCCCATTCCAATTATTTCCTTGGACGCATCAGGGTCAACCGGTATTTAATTCCATTGTAAGTAAATTCCATTTCTCGTTCTGGATTTGTAATGGTAATATTATCCAAATCCATATCGTAATGGTGGGCATCTTCAAGCTTGCCTTCCAAATACTGGATTAACTCCCTTTTATCCTCATCAGGTTTGCGCTCCCGCTTTACAGTTTCCACTTTCTTCCGGTCAGCACGTCTTGCTTTTTTCGCCCCTGCTTCAAGCTCCGGTGGCAATTCAAACAGTTTTTCGCCCCTATCAATTCGCTTGTCCATTTCCAAAACCTGTTTGGCTTCTTCAATAGAGATTTTAAGCGAATTTGCCAATTTTTCAGCAGTCATTGACATCTTACCATCCCATTAGAATTTTGTTTGCTGGGAACTAACTAGAACTAGTTGGGAGAAGTGGGGGAGTAAAACTCCCCCCACTTCTTTTTCGCTCATGCCTTGGTGTAGTAGACACGACGCTTTTCAGTGGTCTTGATAACCTTGCCGCCGTCCACAAGGGTCTTGAGCAGGTTCGCCATCCTCTGAACCGACATATCATTCTCATGCTTGGCATTGAAATCTGCCACAACCGGAAGCTCCTTGAGCAGT
>JALFMW010000073.1 GCA_022782605.1 Clostridium sp.
ATATATTATTTATTTACATATATTTTAAAAGTAAATTATTTGATAAGTAATTGTTTAGCATGGCTTTCGGCTGTAATATTTGCTTTTGTTACTAATAAAACCATAGTATTTAATAATTATAATATAAGTTTAAAAATTATAGTAAAAGAATTTGTTAAATTTATTAACTGTAGATTAATATCTGGATTTATTGAAGTAATAGGTTTATTTATAATAGTTGATAAATTAAATATTATGGACATGCTAGCTAAAGTTTTAATAGGAGTAATAGTTATAATCTTAAATTATATTTTTAGTAAGGCATTTGTATTTAATAATAACTAGATGAAATATTTTGGAGGTTAAATTCATGGAATGTATAAGTACAGTAGTACCTTGTTATAATGAGGAATCAGTATTAGAAAGCTTTTACAATGAAATATCTAAAGTAGCCTCTGAAATGAAAAATGTTAAATTTGAGTTTTTGTTCATAGATGATGGTTCTAAAGATGAAACATTAAATATAATAAAGAAGTTTAAATCATTTGATAGCAGGGTTTCATATATATCATTTTCAAAAAATTTTGGCAAAGAAGCAGCTATTTATGCAGGGTTAGAAAATGCAGTAGGTGAATATGTAGTTATTATAGATGCAGATTTACAACATCCACCAAGGCTTATTAAGGATATGTATTATGGCATAGCTATTGAAGGCTATGATAGTGTTGCTGCATATAGAAAAAATAGAAAAGGTGAAGGTGTTTTAAGAACATTTTTTTCTAAAAAATTTTTTAAAGTAGCCAGTAGATTAACTCATTTAGAGTTTAGGCAAGGTGAAGAAGACTACAGAATGATGAATAGAAAATTTGTTAAATCTGTACTTTCAATTAAAGAGAAAAATAGATTTTCAAAAGGAATATTCCAATGGGTAGGATTTAAAGTTAAATGGATAGAGCATGAAAATATAAATAGAATTGCAGGAACTAGTAAATGGTCAATAATTAAGTTGTTTATTTATTCATTAGATGGAATAATGGGTTTTTCAACCACTCCACTTACAATTTTATCCATATCAGGAATTATATTGATTATAGTTGCTTTGATTATTTTAATTGGAATGTTAATTAATAAGTTTATTGTAGGAGAAGATATATCAAATATTGTTTATATAACTATGCTTATGATTTTTTTTAGTGGCATACAATTAGTATCAAGTGGAGTACTTGGAGCATATTTGGCTAAGGGATATTTAGAAGTTAAAGAAAGACCTTTATATATAGTTGATGAAAAAGATTTAATAGAAAATAAGGATATTGAGGATAATGAGGAATTTAAAATTAAGAATTAAAGAAAATTATATATATCTATTATCGTTTATATTAACAATAGCTTTAATGATGACTATTTATATAGTATTGAAAATTTTCCCCTTTGGAAATAGAGAAATTGTTACTAGTGATATGTATTTACAATATGTAAGCTTCTTTGGAAAGTTAAAGGATATTTTGTCAGGAGATGCATCATTAACATATTCGTTTAGTAAAAGTATAGGGGGAAATAGTGTTGGGCTATTTGCTTATTATATGGCAAGTCCATTTAATTTAATATTAGCACTTTTTCCAAAGAAGTTTATTGGAGAAGTAATTTTAATAATTACTCTATTAAAACTTGGTTTTAGTGGATTAACTTGTTCATTATATTTAAGTAAAACTTATAAAAAACATGATTTATCAGTAGTGATTTTTTCCTTATGCTATGCGTTTATGGCATATAATATTAACTTTCAATTAAATATAATGTGGCTTGATGGAGTATTATTATTACCGTTGATAATGCTAGGAATAGATAAACTTATAAATGAAAATAAATATGGATTATATATTATCACATTATTTTTTGCTATATTCTCAAATTATTATATAGGATATATGATTTGTATTTTTTCAGTTTTATATTTCATATATAAAACCATATTAAATAATAAGTTAAATGTAAGAAAAATAGGATTATTTATTAGCTCATCTTTAATAGCTGGAATGCTATCAGCTGTATTAATAGTACCTACATTACTTTCATTAAGATCTGGGAAAGCTGAGTTTAAGTTATTTGAAGCTTTACCTGAAATAATACTTAAGCCATATGAATTTATAGCAAAGTTATTTATAGGAAATTATAGTTTGAGGCAGATTATTGGAGGAAATCCTAACATTTATTGTGGGGTAATAATAACAATATTAGTTTTGTTATATTTTATGGATAAGAATATTAAAATGAAAGAAAAAATATGTTCATTAGTATTTTTAATTATTTTAATAGCTAGTTTTTCAGTTAACACTTTAAACATATTGTGGCATGGATTTGATGAACCAGTAGGATTTGAAAATAGATTTTCATTTTTATTTTCCTTTTTAGCTATAGTATTAGCATATAAAGAATATGTAAATAGAAAATTTATTTCTAATATAAAGATTTTAATCATATTATCCTTAGGATTAGTATGTACAGCTTGGATAGCAACTATAAATTATGAAGGACTTACTACTAAAAAAATAATATTATCTTTTATATTTTTAACAATATATTGTATATTATTAAAATTAAATACTAATTCAAGAATTAATAAAAAAGTAGTAGTGAGTTTAATATCTTTAATTGTTATAGGTGAACTAATGATAAATGCATATAGCTGTTTAACACTACAATCATATGCACCAAGAAAATATATATATAATTATATTGAGGACTTACAACCTATAGTTAATGAGTTAAAAAGTACTATGAATAATTTTTATAGGATTGAAGAAGTGTTTGTTAATACTTATGATGATTCAATGTTATTAAATTATTATGGTATTCAACATTCAAGTTCCTCAAATGATGTTAATACTAAGGAATTTATGACTAATATGGGATTTAAAACAGCTCCAAGTTATGAAGGGTATAATCGTGGTGGAATGATTCCTGTAGATTCAATTTTAGCTATTAAATATCAAATAGCTAGTACTGATCCAGATTCATTTTCATCATATGGATATAATGAAAACCCTTATTATGAAAAAGTAATGGAAAATGAAAAATATATTGTTTACGAAAATCCATTTGCTTTACCAATAGCTTTTATGGTTAATGACAAAGTGAAGGATGTAGATATGACTGAAGAAAATAAATTTAATTTAAGTAATACAATATTAAATTCAATGGTTGAAGAGAATTATCAAATTTATAATAGACTAGAAATAGTAGATATTGAGTTAAATAATGTAACTGAAACAAAAATTAAAGATGAAACAAATTATGAAAAAGTTGATAAGGATAAAGAGGCAAGCATCGTATATACTGTGAAATCAAATGATAGTAATCCTGTTTATATGTTTTTGAAGTCACAGTTATATGAAGATAAAGTCACTAATTATAATCAAGTTATAGTAAAAGTAGAAGGTCAAAATGAATTTCCACAGTTTGATAGTAGTGCTTATAATATTGAATATATTGGGAATTATCAAGCTGGAGAGGAAATAAAAATTAAAGTTGAAATAAAAAGAGATTCTTGTAATGTTAAGGATGCATTGTTTTATTCTTGTAATATGGATAATTTTACAAAAATATATAATAATTTATCAAAAAATATAATTCAGAATACTGAATATAGAGATGGATATATAAAAGGTAATATTACTGTTAATGAAGAAAAAACTTTATTATATACATCAATACCATATGATGAAGGTTGGAAAATTAAAGTAGATGGACAAGATGTAGAATATATTAAACTACTTGATGGATTAATTGCAGTTCAGTTAAATGAAGGTAATCATGTAATAGAGTTTAAATATAAGACTCCAGGATTAACAGCAGGAATAAGTATATCAATAGTAACTTTTATTATAGTAATTATAAGGGAAGTTTTTAAAAAATATAGATTTACAAAAAATAATTCATTAAAAATTAGTTAGTAGTAGGGCTATCCCTATTATTATATATACTTTATACAACAAGGAGGAGAAAGTAATGAAAAGATGGAAAAAGCCATAATTATTTAATTTAGGAGTAAGTTCAACAGAAAAAAGTGCTAACCATGAAAATGCAGTTGATGCTACAACTTATGATTCGCAAGGAAATTATTGGGAAAGCAGAAGCTAAGAACTGTAGATGAATCTTTTAAATATACTTATGAATAATTAATATTAAAAGTATTTGTAGATATAACTAACATTTAAGTTATTTATATAAATTCATAAAATTGGAGGGATTCATTATGAAACAATGGGAAAATCCGGAAATCAAAGAATTAGGTGTAGAATCTACTGAAAAAAGTGCTCAACATATCAATAGAGTAGATGCTACAACTTATGACTCAGATGGGAACTACTGGGATAGTAGAAGCTAATTGTAATCATTAGCAAAATAGAAATCTAAAGGAAAGAAAAAGCTTTCCTTTGGATTTCTTTATTTATACATTAATAATTATAGGGAGATGTAAAAATGAGTGGTGCAATAGGTGGGGTAATAGATTTTAATAATTTAAAAATTAATGAAAACATAGCCGAAAATATGATTAAAGCCTTAAAAAAGTATAAGATAGATAAAGTTAATAGCATTAATAGAAAAAATTCTTTAATGGTATGTGGTCAGATTATTATTACAGAAGAAAATATTAATGAAGTACTTCCATATTATAAAGAAGATACAAATTTGTTTATAACAGCAGATGTAATTTTAGATAATAGAAAAGAGTTATTTAAAGAATTTAATATTATAGAGGAAAAGCAAAAAATAACTACTGATAGTGAACTAATTTTAATGGCTTACGAAAAGTATGGAGAAGAATGTCCTAAGCATTTATTAGGGGATTTTGCTTTTGTTATATTTGATGAAAAAAAAGAAAAGGTATTTTGTGCTAGAGATCATATGGGGGGAAGGACACTATATTATAATTTTCAAAAGGGTAGATTTATTTTCGGAACACTTACCAGTTTGATTTTTCCATTATTACATAATAAGGAGTTAAATGAAAGATGGATTACTGATTTTTTATCATTGTTTGGACCTATGCATAACTCAGAAGCTACTGAAACTATATATAAGGAAATATATCAATTAGAACCAGCACATTATATGGTTATTACTAAAAATAATATAGTTAAAAATAAATATTGGAATCCATTAAAAGATGTAAAACCATTAAAGCTAAAAAATCATGATGAATATGTAAAAAGATTTTTAGAGATCTTTGAAGAAGCAGTAAAATGTAGATTAAGGACAGTAGGACAAGTTGGAATAATGGTAAGCGGTGGATTAGATTCAGGATCTATTGCAGCAATAGCTTCAAAAGAACTTAAAAAAGAAGAAAAAGTTTTAAAGGGATATAGTTTTTTACCTATTGAAAGTTATAGTAATAAAATTGTAAATCATAGAATTGCAGATGAAAGTGAATATGTTAATATTTTAAAAAATTATTGTGGTAATTTGGATATTACCTATTGTAGAAATGATAATATAAATTCATTAACTAATATAGATGAATTAATAGGTATATTTGAACAGCCTATTAAAACTTTAGAAAATTCATATTGGGTAACTGGAATGGCTAAACAAAGTTCTGAAGATGGAGTTAAGGTTTTATTAATAGGACAAAATGGTAATGTAAGTATTTCTTTTGGTGACTTTTTTATTCATATGCAAACGTTAATTAGACAATTTAAATTTGGAGAAATTATTAGAGAGGTTAATGCTGCAAATAAAAGATACGGAAAACCTAAAAAAGCTATTTATTCAACAATTATAAGTAATGCAATACCATATAAAATAAAAAAAATAAGGCATAGAAAAGAAGATACAATTGAAAATAAATTTGAAGATAGTGTTATTAAACTTGATTTAGTTAAAAAGTATAATGTAGAAGAAAGATTTGATAAAAAGGGATATAATTCAGTAATTACCAAAGTAGGCACTTTAAAGGAAACAAGAAAAAGTATTTTAGATGAAGCTACCTTAGCACACATTGGAATTATGGAGACAAAAGATTCTTTGGCTTATGGAATAATAAAAAGGGATCCAAGTAAAGATAAAAGAATTATGGAGTTTTGTTTAAGTATTCCAAGCGAAGCATATGTACATGAAGGTGAAGAGAGATATTTAATAAGAAGTTCTATGGTAGGAATTCTTCCTGAAGAAATAAGAACAAATTGGAGAAATAGGGGTATTCAGAGTGCAGATTGGGTAGAGAGGTTATTACCGGATTGGGATAAAACTAAAAATCAAGTGAAAGAAGCATTAATGGATAATGAAGTGAAAAAATATGTAGATATAGAAAAGGTAGAAGGTTTGTTAGAGAAATATGATGATATATCTAATTGCCAAAATAGAAATGAAGTTAAATTAATATTAATTCCTCTTGTATT
>JALFMW010000089.1 GCA_022782605.1 Clostridium sp.
AAACAAGAGGAACATGACCCTACCGGTAAATTTAAAGAGGTGTTGATGGAGGATGACTTACCTTTTTAAAGTAAATTATTAAAATAAATTATAAAAAGGGAGATGTTAGTATGGTTGAAAAATTAGTAAATGTATTTTGGAGTGAAGATTTAGGTTTAAATTGTGTTGATAGTAGAGAATTGTGGAAAACTTTAAAAATAAGAAAAGAGTATGCAGACTGGATAAAGGACCAATTGAGAAGAGTAGAAGCTAAAAAGGGTGTAGATTTCATCACGATTATTTCCAGGAGCGAGTCTCCTGATGGGGGGAGACCTAAAGTTACATATATAATATCTTTAGATATTACAAAACAAATTTGTATCATGATGATAGTATCAAATAGATTGAAAAAAGAAAGCAAAGAAATAGCAAACAAAATAAGGGATTATTTAATAAAAATTACTGGAGAAGGAACTGAATTAATATTAAAAAGCAGAAAAGAAGATCAATTTATAGATAAATTAGAAGAAGCCTTAAAGCCTTTTGGAATAAAAGGGGAAAGACAATACCATATTTTAGGATATAGAATAGATTACTATATAGCTAGTATAAATTTAGCTATAGAATATGACGAAAATGAACATACATATTACAGTTACGAAGCTCAAGAAGGTAGACAAAAAACTATACAAAATAAATTAAATTGCAAATTTATTAGAGTATCGGATGAAAAATCAGATGCATATAATATAGGATATATTATAAAAAATATATTTAACCTAATAGGCTAGGAGGCAACTCATGATAGTTAAATTTACCATACCAGGGCCAGCACAGGCAAAACAAAGACCGAGAGTGAATAGGAACACTGGGCGTATCTATACGCCTGGTGCTACTAGTAAGTATGAAAAACTAGTCAAGGAAAGTTATGGAGATAATCCATGCTTCGAGGATCAATTTATTAATGTTAAGATATTATTTAAATTCAGCGTGCCAAAATCATATAACAAGAAGAAGCGATCTGAGGCTCTAGAAGGCATTATTAGACCGACAAAAGCAGATATTGATAATTATATCAAGAGTGTGCTTGATGGGCTAAATGGTGTTGCGTGGCGAGACGATCGCTATATTTATGCTATAACAGCTGAAAAGATATTTGCTGAGGAAAGTGAAGTAATTGTCGAAATAAAAAATTAGAAAAATTTTCCAAATTTAGTTGACATTAGTTAGAAATAGAACTAATATATAATTAGAAGGAGGGGATAAGATGGAAGAAGTAAATAATAATGTTTCACATCCTAGTCACTATAATCAAGGGATAGAAGCAATAGACATAATAGAGAGCTGGGATCTTAACTTCAGCTTAGGAAATGCAATTAAATATATACTTAGAAGTCCATATAAAGGCAAGCAAATAGAGGACTTAGAAAAGGCTAGATGGTATATAGACAGAGAGATAAATAGATTAAAAGGGGATGAATAAATGTTAATATTAGTATTTAGGATTTACTCATTAACTGTGGCGGTAACTTTATTATTAGAAATGTTAACTACACTAAGATCACAAATTCATGGTATACCATTAGGGGATAACGAATTAATAAACACGATCATATTAGCAGTATTACCTTTAGTAAATCTAGTAATAGCATTTGATAACTTAACGATGTTATTTAACGGCAGAACAAAATTTATATTAAGATATATGTTTGTCAGAGATAGATTAGACGAAATAAAGATAGTGGATGATAAGGAGGATGATAAGGAGTGCTAGAGGAACTACAAAAGGTTGTTGGCGAACTTTATGAGCTTTATGGAGCAACGACACAAGTAGTTAAACTTAGTCAAATATTAGATGAGCTAATAGTAATAGCACAAAATAATAATAAATAGGGGGTAAAGGCATGGAAGTAAAAGTTAGTTTTGATAGAGATAAATTAGAAGAATGGTTTAACGAAGATTGCGGGATAGAATGTGAAAATTGTCCTTTAAAAGGGTATGTGTGTGATACTTTATTATCAGCGACTTATGAGGAATATTGCAGAGAAGTATGGAATGATGAAAATTATAAATAGGGGGTTGTTATTTATGAAAACAAGTAGAGATAATAAAATATTAGAAATGTATTACGAATGTGCATTAGAAGAGGTGGCAGATCAACAAGAAGAGATAGAGTACCTTAAGAATAAGTTAGTGGAAGCTAGCAGAAGAATACAGGAACTTGAGGGCGAAAACTTAATTTGGACACAAAGATGTAGTAAAGCAGAAGGGAAGCTTAATAGGGCCAAGAATATAATAGCAATGTTAACAGGAAGGGAGGAATGGTAGATGATAAAAATTGAAAATATAGATGTATATGGTTGGGAAGCTGCAATAAGAGGAGCTAGAAATCCCATGAATAGTTGGGATAGAATGGACAGTTGCTATAATAATGGTGAATTTGAGATAGGAGAGAATGACTATAAATTACTTAAAAGCTTGACAATAGCAGGACCGGAACATAGAAAATGGAACAGAATGGTTACAGTGACAATGGACATCACAGCCCCATTATATTTTTTCAAAGAATGGGATACGTACAAGGTAGGCACAGTAGCTAATAGTTGCAGCACAATGCATAAGATACAGGCTAAGAAATTCGAAATGAGCGACTTTAGTGTGGAGCATCTTAGATCATTAAGAGTTATGCATGAAGTAATAGATGAGCTTAACTTCTATAGAGATAAATTTAACAAAGACAAGAAAAAGGAAGACTGGTGGGAAATGATACAGTTATTGCCTACTAGTTACAATCAGAAACGTACAGTACACCTTAACTATGAAGTATTAGGAACAATATATCACCAAAGAAGACATCATAAATTAAACGAATGGGTAGAGTTTTGCGACACAATAAAGACATTACCATATAGTGAATTCATAACTAGAGAGTTTGGTGATAAAGATGACATGTAGAAGGAAAACAAAGAGCGAACGTGAGTTAGTAGCAGATATAAATAAAGCATTCCTTAGCTTCTGTAAGACTAGGGAATGCAGAGACTGTGAATATAATAAAGGATATCTTAACTGTAAGATAGCATATATATCAGATATATTAAATAAATATAAGGGGGAAGAGTAATATGGAATTAAAAGATTGGGGATTAAGTCAATTAGGAATGGATATATGGGCTAAGAAATACCAAAATAACGGAGAAAGCTTCGAAGAATGGTTAGATAGAGTTAGTGGTGGAGACAAAGATGTTAAACAGCTAATAGTGGATAAGAAATTCCTATTTGGAGGCCGTATATTAGCTTCTAGAGGAGTTACAGATAGAAAGGTGACTTATAGTAACTGTTATGTATTACCACAAGTAGAGGACAGTATAGAAGGTATATATGATACAGCAAAATATTTGGCAAGAACCTTCTCATATGGAGGTGGCTGCGGATTAGATATTAGTAACTTAAGACCTAAAGGATCACCAGTCAATAACGCAGCAAAGACAACTACCGGGGCAGTAAGCTTCATGGAATTATATAATGTAACAACTACATTAATAGGACAAGAAGGACGTAGAGGGGCATTAATGATTAGTATGGACTGTAATCATCCTGATATAGAAGACTTTATAGACGCCAAGAAGAATACATATAAGTTAGAAGGATGTAATATATCAGTTAGAACTAATGGCGATTTCATTAAAAATAGTCCACTTATGCATAAATTGGCTGTTAATAATTGGGATTACGCAGAACCTGGAATACTTTATTGGGATAACATTAACAAGAATAACTTATTATCAGAATACATCAAAGGTGGAGAATTTGAATACGCTGGAGTTAACCCTTGCGCCGAAGAGCCATTACCAGCAGGTGGTAGTTGCTTACTAGGAGCAATAAACTTATCAGAGTTTGTATTGTCACCATTTACTAAGAACGCAGCTTTTGATATACCTGAATTTAAGAAGGCAGTAAGAATAGCAGTTAGAGCACTTAACGATGTGTTAGATGAAGGATTAGAACTTCACCCATTAGAAATTCAACGTAAGACTGTATCAGAATGGAGACAAATTGGGTTGGGCATAATGGGATTTGCTGATATGCTTATCAAGATGGGAATAGCATATGGTAGTGAAGAGTCATTAAGAATGATAGACATGATAGGAATGGCTATGAACGAATCAGGATTAGTAGAGAGTGCATATTTAGCTAAAGAAAAAGGATCATTTGATAACTGCGATGAATTTTGGCTAGTAGATAGTGAATTTATGAAGCATATGAAAGATACTTTAGTTGTTGATATGATTTTTGACTACGGATTAAGAAATAGCCAATTATTTACTATAGCACCTACAGGAACAATATCAACTATGCTAGGAGTTAGTGGAGGAGTAGAGCCGATATTTGATGTAGAATATACTAGAACTACTAAGAGCTTACATGGCGAAGATGTGACTTATAAAGTAGTAACACCTATAGTAGAACAATGTATGAAAGCTAAAGGAGTAACTGAATACCCTAAGGAAGTACAATGGAGTAAGACAATAAATCCATTTAACAGAGTAGACGTACAGGCACAATGGCAGATATATATAGACGCCAGTATATCATCAACAGTTAATTTACCACAAGACACTACAGTAGAACAAGTAGAGGAACTATATAGATATGCTTATGACACAGGATGTAAAGGATTGACAATATTTAGAGACGGATGTGCAAGAACAGCTATACTTAATAGTGGATCAGCTAAGGAAGAACCGAAAGAGGAAGTGACAGTAGAAGATAAGAGATTAGATACTATAATGCCAATAACTAGAGCTGATATGGGAGATAGATTAGAAGGAGCAACTTATGTTAGAACAACAGCATGTGGTAAGCTTTATATAACAATCAACACTAATAGCAAAGGTGAGCTAGTAGAAGTATTTATAGACCCTAGTAAGAGTGGAGGATGCTTAGCCAATGTAGAGGTAATAGGTAGATTATGTAGCTCAATGTTAAGAGCTGGAGTTGCCGTAGAAGCAGTAATAGATAGCGCTAAAGGCGTTAAATGTTCATCATGTGCTAGAAGTAAGAAAAAAGTTGACGGATTAAGTTGTGGTGATATAGTAGCAAAAGCAATAGAAACTGAATATAATTACAGAAAAGGCAAAAAAAATACTAAAAAAGTAGAAAAAATCACTGAAAAAGTGGAAAAAATCGAAGAAAAAGTAGAAAAAAATGAAGAAAAAGCTAAATGTCCAGAATGTGGGACTGAGCTAAGCTTCACTGGTGGATGTAATATTTGTTCATCATGTGGCTGGAGTCGTTGCTCTTAGGAGGTGATAGGGTGGTACTAAAATATCATAAATTAAAGTTTAATCCTAAATATATAATATCTAACAAGGGGTTTGTAATATCCCTTGTTAGGGAATTCCATTTGCTTAATATAAGAAGGGATAAAAACGGATATACACACTATTATATAAGAGATTTATCAACAGGAAAAAGAAAAGACTTTAAAGGACATAGATTGGTGGCTGAATATTTTATAGATAATCCAAATAATTATCCAATAGTAAACCATATAGACGGCAATAAAGCTAATAACCATATAGAAAACTTAGAATGGTGTACGCATTCGCAAAATAACATACATGCATATAAAAACGGACTTAATAGATCTAAGAAAAGACAATGCACTATTAATGGGATTAATTATGAAAGCGTAACAGAAGCTGCTAATCAATTAGGTGTATCAAGAAAAACAATACACAATTGGTTAAAATGTGATTAATTAATAAAAGGGGGATTTAATATGAATAAGGTTTGGGTTATGAGCCAGGATGGTGAGAAATTAGTATTAGCAGAACAATTCGAAATACATTCAGCTATGGAGGGAGCAGTTATATATGTTAATTGCTCCTTAGCTGGTAGATACAAAAGTAAAGAAAGAGCAATGGAAGTATTAACAGAAATAGAGGATCAACTAAGAAAAGGCAGTTGCTTTGATGATATGTACCAACATAGAAGGGTTAGTAAGCAAAATGTTTATCACATGCCTAAAGAATAGCAATATATAATTATTTTTTTAGTAAAAGGGTAATAATATTAATAACAACACTCCTAATAACTTTACTCTTTTACTATTTTATACATGATAAACACTCCTTTTCAAGAAGTCCTTAATAGGGCTTCTTTTTTTATGTCGAATACTACGCAAATTGTATAAAA
>JALFMW010000114.1 GCA_022782605.1 Clostridium sp.
TAATAACAACAGTTTCTTTAGGGTTAAGGGTCTTAATACTACTACTTTTACCAGTACCGCTTGCACCCATAATCATTACAACATTTGCCATTTAATTTAATAATTTAATAAGTTTTAATAAAAGATTATTTTTAAAATTAATCATAAAGAAAGATGTACTTTTCTTATTAAGTTTTCTTATATAAGCATATACTCTTTCTATACCTGTAGTATCCTCAGGTCTAGGTAGTTCTGTAAAAGAACATACAGCACCATTAAAGAATAAAGGGCACATTCCTCCCATTTCTCCCAATTATGTTATCTCATAGGCTCTTTATCCTATGATTCTCTATATTACTATAGAGTTCAGACTATATCTTCACATATTTCTATGTGCTGGGATTTCGTGTCAGGATTATATTCTATATTGCTATAGTTTCACCTGTTAGTCGTTTGACCTTCTATAACCATTTAAATTATAGCTTGGTAAAGGATTTTCCTCTTAGGAGTTCCCCTTTTTAACCCAGTTAAGAGACAGTTCTCAATTTATATTTTAATGACTCTACCATATATGGTTCTATAAGTTCTTTGAATCTTGGAAAATCATATTGTGATAATCTTAATCTATAATATTTTCCATGATTTACTATAAAAAAATGTAAACCAAATTTACTTTTTATATATTCTACTAATATTCTTTTACTTTTATCAGAGAAACTATCAGTACATATATAAGCTGTCTTTTGGTTAGCATATCCATCATCCATATATAGATAGGCTAATGATTTAATAGTAAAATTTCTTAAAAAATCTAAGCATACTTCTTTTTTACCAGTACTATAAAGCTGATTATACATATTAAGGAAATATGGATTACTTGAAGTAGTTACACAATAGGTTATATACTCCTTACTAGTTCTTTTGTCTATTCTACTATACCTCTTAATAGAACTTCCAAGTGATTGTAATTTATTATATAACAAATTAGCATATTCTTCTTGTGAATCTCCATGGTCACATTTAAATTTAGGTGACCTCCATCCATAATAAGGATAATATTGTAAACTTGAATCTCCTAATAAGGTACCTGTAAGAATTTCAAGTTGTTCCTGTGTCGGAATAATTTCCTTATTTCTGGATAATTCTTTATTTCTATTTGGAGTAAGATTCATACTTTTCCGCCATCTAAATATAGTGGAGTATGAAAGTTCCATTTTCCTTGCAATATCATAATCATTATAGCCCTGATTATAAAAGCTTATAAACTCTTCTTTTCTAATTTCATTAATCTTTTTCATACTGTAAATTATTTACAGATGCAAAGATAATTACAATTTACTAAAATTTCAGTAGCTTGAATAAAATCATTATATAATATAAATAATTGTGTTTATCTCTATTACAAAGAATTTCTATAAATCTTATCCTATTTCCAAATTTCTTAATATCATATCCTTTATATTTTTCAATTAAATACTTTGAAGGATTAAAGATACCAATTACAACATTACTCATTTTGTTATCTTAATAGCTCTTTATCTATTAACTCTATAGTTTCATTTCATTATATCTATAGTTCGGACTATCTCTTCATTATCCACTAAGTGTTGGTACACATAGGATAATGTCATGCACTCATGGATATTTCACCTTCAACACCACTTGCTAAGGTTACTATATCTAGTCTCTGTTCCTTCATAGTATTTCTACTATGCTTGGATAAGGGTTATCTGTCACCAGACTTTCCCAGATTCACATGATTAAGAGACTGTAACTTATATTGCATACTTGGAATTATATAAGGTTTTATAAGTTCTGTAAAGTGGTTAGCACTACATTGCTTTATATATAAAACATGGCTTTTAAACATAGAAGTTTCCAAATTAAATTTTTCTAAAAGAAAAATTCTAAACTTAGTAATTTCTTCCTTTGTAAAACAATTAGTAGCTATTTGATAAGTGTTACCTATCTTACTGCCATCATCCATATACATAAAAGCAAGAGATACTGAAGTAAAATATTTAAATAAATTAAAAGGAATACACTTGACTTTATCTTTATAAAAGGAATCATACCAAGATTTTAAAGCAGGATTTGCAGGAATATACATTGTGCAATCTTCATATAGCTTGTTGTTTCTTTTATCTGCTATATGTCTTTTATGATATTTACAATGTGCTCCTAAATTCTTAAAAATTTCAGTTTTATATTCACAGTATTCTTTCTGTTTAATACCATGAGCACAGCTTATAGTAGGGCTTTTATGGTATTTATCCATCCTTAGAGAAGAATCCCCTAATAGAGTTCCTAATAAAACCTCTTTTTGAAATTCAGATAGCTCTATTTTTGGATTATACCTTAAATCCTATCTATGGTAATTATGTCTCATTCTATGAGAATAAATGCCATCAGGTGACATATTTAATTCCTTAGCTATAACATAATCACTTAATCCTTTATAAAATAATTTCTCAAATTCTTCTTTATTTATTTTAGATATTTTACTATAAGTAAATTTTGTAGGCATATTATTTTTAGTTCTAAAATATTGAATAGTCTATGTTTTTATACCTAACTCTTTACTTATTTCACTATCCATTTTGCCTTGCTCATAAAGCCTTTTTATATTCTCCTTGTCTAAATTTGTTAATCTTGCCATAATATCTTTGATTTTTATGCAAAAATAACAAGTTGACTCTAAATATGCAATAATATAAGCAAAATATTTTGTTTATCTCTTGCTGTGTACTTTGAATCTCCTAAATTAGCAACAGAACTTTTATATTTATCAGGATCGTTACCTTTAAAAGCATCCATTACTTCACCAGCCATTGCTTGTTGTTGTATAACTACAGGAGAAAAACAATATCTATTTCTAAGTATCTTAGCTAAATACTCTGATAATTTATCCATAGATTGTTTTATAGTTAATCCTTTTTCAGTATCAATAAGA
>JALFMW010000120.1 GCA_022782605.1 Clostridium sp.
AGTTTTAAATGAAGATGATTTATTAAAATATGCTCATAAGTTTAGAGGAATAGCTTTAGATGTATTTGAACAAGAACCTTTATCTGAAGAAAGTAAGTTGTGGGATTTAGATAATATAATAATAACACCTCATAACTCTTGTGTATCAGAACAAAACTCAATAAGAAGTTTTAATTTATTCTACAATAATCTTAAAAAGTATAGATCTCATAAAAATCCAGATAATATTGTTAAAATTGAAAAAGGATATTAAATCAAGATGAAAATAAAATATCACTATGGAGGGCCAACGGGAGCAGTTCATTTTGTAAAATAAGATATAAAAATAGGCTATGTTTCTTAAAGATTCATAGCTTTTTTAATTGTATAACTTAAACTATTTAAAAATTCTATTTATAAGAATTCAGTATATAAAAGTTTAATAGCCAATATAATTAACCTAAATAGTATTTGTATAATCCATAGAATATAATTTAATTAATACTAATAATACTAGGGGTGGGGGCATGAATGATGAAACTTTAAAGAGACAACTAAGTGCTGATAAAGTAAAGCTTATAGAAAAATATTCTCTAACTTGTTCTGAAGATATGATATGGGAATTTAAACATGATAAATATCATACAGTTAAGTATTTTTCACATAAGTTTGCTAAGAAAGAATCTATAATAGCATTATTGTTTTATATTAATAGATTATGCTATGCAAAAATAAAATACTTCGAAAGGAATATTGAAAAATACGAACCATATAAATATGAACTTTTAAAAGGATTTTGTAAATGTGATATGTATGATATGGAATTTCTAAAGCATAAACCGAGCAACAGTATGATTGATATTAGAAGTTTAAGAAATATAAAAAATATTGATGAATTTAAAGAGTTTTGTTTAAAATTAGAAAGCTTGGAATAGACATTTAAAATTATTTTAAATATAAGTTTGTAAATCTGTAACATATGTTACGGATTTTATTTATGTTCAAATATATAATGTGTATATAATATGAATATTAAATATGGAGGCTTTACAATGGAGAATAAAATGTTTTGTTTTCAATGTCAAGAGACAGCAGGATGCAGTGGATGTACTAAGTTTGGAGTATGTGGTAAATCACCTGATTTAGCCAAAATGCAAGACTTATTAATATATACAACTAAAGGATTATCAGAAGTAACTACAAGATTAAGAGCAGAAGGAAAAGAAATAAGTGGAGAAGTAAATCACTTAATAACTATAAACTTATTTACTACAATAACTAATGCAAACTTTGATGATGCAATATTCTATGATAGAGTAAAAACAACTTTAGATATGAAGGCTGATTTATTATCTAAATTAGATAATAAAGAGAATTTAAGTGAGGCAGCTTTATGGACTGCTTCAACTAAAGAAGAAATGGATGCAAAAGCTCCATTAGTTGGTGTTTTAGCAACTGAAAATGAAGACATAAGAAGTTTAAGAGAATTAATAATATATGGAATAAAAGGTTTATCAGCATATATGAAACATGCAAATGCTTTAGGATATGATGATGAAGCTATAAATGCATTTATGCAAGCTACTTTAGCTAAAACATTAGATAACACTTTAAGTGCAGATGATTTAGTAGCTTTAACTTTAGAAACTGGTAAAGTTGGAGTAGATGGTATGGCTCTACTTGATAGTGCAAATACTGGAACTTATGGACACCCAGAAATAACTAAAGTAAATATAGGTGTTAGAAATAACCCAGGTATACTTATATCAGGACATGACTTAAAAGACTTAGAATTATTATTACAACAAACAGAAGGAACTGGAGTAGATGTGTACACTCACTCTGAGATGTTACCAGCTCACTACTACCCAGCATTCAAAAAATATTCTCACTTTGCAGGAAACTACGGAAATGCTTGGTGGAAACAAAAAGAAGAGTTCGAATCTTTTAATGGACCAATATTAATGACTACAAACTGTATAGTACCACCAAAAGATAGTTATAAAGATAGATTATTCACTACAGGTGCTGCAGGGTTTACAGGAGTTAAACATATAAAAGGAATAAGCGAAGATAATAAAGACTTCTCTGAAATAATAGAATTAGCGAAAAAATGCCAACCACCAACAGAAATAGAAACAGGAGAAATAGTAGGTGGATTTGCTCATAATCAAGTATTCGCATTAGCAGACGCTGTAGTTGAAGCCGTTAAAACTGGAGCAATTAAGAAATTCTTCGTTATGGCAGGATGTGACGGAAGAGCTAAATCAAGAAACTACTATACTGATTTTGCTAAAGCTTTACCAAAAGATACAGTAATACTTACTGCTGGATGTGCAAAATACAAATATAATAAATTAAATCTTGGAGATATAAACGGAATACCAAGAGTTTTAGATGCAGGACAATGTAATGACTCTTATTCATTAGCATTAATAGCTTTAAAATTAAAAGAAGTATTTGAACTTCAAGATATAAATGAATTACCAATAGCATTCAACATAGCTTGGTATGAGCAAAAAGCTGTAATAGTATTATTATCACTATTATACTTAGGAGTAAAAAATATACACCTAGGACCAACTTTACCAGCATTCTTATCACCAAATGTAGCTAAAGTTCTTGTTGAAAACTTTGGTATAGGTGGAATAACTAACGTTGAAGATGATATAAAAATGTTCATGGAACAATAAGATTTATAGAAAACTAAAAATCCTAATATAATATATAAATAGTTACTCATAAATTGTGAGTAGCTATTTTTTATATAAATATAGTTTATATTTTTATCTTTTGGAAACACTCTAAATAAGAAAAAGATTTTAGGGGGATTAACTATGAAAAGAATATTTTTAGTTGATACAGAGAATGTTAATATTACTGCATTAAGCAGTGCAAATAAATTAGATAAAGAAGATTTAATAATACTATTTGTAACAGAAAACACAAATTTATTTCAATTTGGAAGAGATAAATTAAAGTGCATAAATACAAAAGCTAATATATTGAAGATAAATGTAACTACAGGTGTAAAGAATAGTTTAGACTTTCAGTTAGTGTCATATTTAGGACTTATAATAGGTGAGCATAGATATGAAGCAAATAAATATTACATAGTAAGTAAAGATAAAGGCTTTTTAAGTTCTATAAATCTTTTAGAAAACTGTACAGATTACAAGATAGAATTAATAAGCAGTATTTCAGAATTATTTAAAGATAATGATGAGGATAATATGATAGATAAATTTATAGCAAAAGGATTTAGACCAAAAACTGCTGTGAAAATGACACTTATATTAGCAGGATCAAAAACTTTTATAGATGCTCAAGATAGATTTCTTATAGAATTTGGTGGAAATTTCACTGTGCTATATAAATGTATAGATATATTAGAAGAATACTATAATGAAAAATCTAATATTAATGAAACAGCATAAAAACTTTATTATGAAAAATGAACTTGAAAATGAATATTTAACTTTTAACTAATAAATCTAAAATAATCCCATATAATGAACATTAAAAAATTATGTTTATTGTATGGGATTTATTCTTTTATGTTAATCAAAATTTTTATTTTTACCGTGGACGAAAATGGTAAATGGTAATACTATTGAATTACATAAAGAGAAATAAAATTACTTAAGGAGATGGGGGAAACAAGTGAGTATTATAGAAATATCTGATGTTACAAAGGATTATGGAGATAATAGAGGAATATTTAATTTATCTTTAACAGTAAATAAGGGTGAAATATTTGGATACCTAGGGCCAAATGGAGCAGGAAAATCAACTACCATACGTCACTTAATGGGATTTATACATGCTGATAAGGGAACTTGCAAAATTAAAGGATATGATTGTTATAAAGACTCTAAAAAAATACAGAAGTTTGTAGGATATCTTCCAGGTGAAATTGCTTTTATGGATGATATGAAAGGTATGGAATTTATAAAGTTTATAGCTGATATGAAGGGAATGACAGATTTAACTAGAGCACATGAATTAATTGAGTTATTTGAGCTTAATCCACATGGAAAAATAAAGCGTATGTCAAAGGGAATGAAGCAGAAAATAGGTCTTGTATGTGCATTTATGAATGATCCAGAGATTCTTATTTTAGATGAGCCAACAAGCGGTTTAGATCCACTTATGCAAAATAAGTTCGTAGATTTAATTTTAGAAGAAAAGAAAAAGGGAAAAACAGTTTTAATGTCATCTCATATTTTTGAAGAAATAGAGAAAACATGTGATAGAACAGCTATAATAAAAGAAGGTAAGCTAATTGCAGTAGAAAATATGAAAGAATTAAAATCAAATAAGAAAAAGATTTATGAGATAGTTTTTGCTAGTGAAGAAATGACGAAAAACTTCTTAAAAGAAAACTTTGATAGCAAATTAATAAATAATAATACCTTAAATGTAAGTATAAAAAGAGATTTAAATGAATTTATAAAAACCTTAGGTAATTATGATGTTCTAAGTTTGAATGTTAAAACTCAAACTCTAGAGGATTTATTTTTACATTTTTATGGAGGTGAAAATAATGATAAGTAATACTTTGCTAAAAAAGGAATTTAAATCGAATTATAAAATTTTGCTTATATTTATAGCAGTATTGACTATGTATGAAGTGATTATAGTATCCATGTTTAATCCAGAGCTAGGAGAAACTTTGGATGCTTTCGCAAAAGCTATGCCGGAAATTATGAGTGCTTTTGGAATGGCTAATACAGGTTCAACTCTTACAGAGTTTTTATCTAATTATTTATATGGATTTTTACTTCTTGTATTTCCTATGATTTTGGAGATAATTTTAGCAAATAAATTAGTGGCTAAATATGTGGATACAGGTTCAATGGCCTATTTATTATCAACTCCAAATTCAAGAAAAAAGATAGTTATAACTCAAGGATTGTTTGTAATTATTAATATTGTTATTTTAATACTGTATGTTACTATTTTGGGGATTATATGTAGTGAAATTATGTTTCCAGGAGATTTGGATATAGAAAGGTTTATATTAATAAATATGAGTGTATTATCTATTCATATAGCCATAAGTGGAATTTGTTTCTTTGCCTCATGTATAAGTAATGATATGAAGTTAGCTTATAGTATTGGTGCAGGAGTCCCTATAGCATTCTATATAATTCAAATGTTGGTGAATATGGGAGGAAAGTTAGAAAAACTTAAATATTTTACTTTATTCACTTTATTTGAACCAAACAACATAGCCACTGGAAACTATCATATAGAATTTTTAATAGCAGCTTTTATTATAGGAATAGTCTTTTATATATTGGGGATACTATTGTTTTCAAAGAGAGATTTGCCATTATAGAGAAAAATACTGTGGAATGTAATTAACATACCACAGTATTTTTAATTTCTAACTTACTAATTTGAGCAACGGACGAAGTCGTTGGCGATATGAACGAAGTGAATTTTTATTGTATTAAAGCATTTTCTATTTCCTCTAAATCTAGAATTTTAATATGATTTCTAGAATAGTCTATAAGTCCTTCATTTTTCATATTTATTAATTCACGGGAAAGGGAAGGCCTAGTTATTCCTAGAGATTCTGCAATTTTTTCCTTAGTCATCTTAAGCTTAATATTATCACTTTTTTGAAGTTTATATTCTGTGATTAAAAAGTTACAAATTTTTTGTCTAATACTATTAAAAGTTAGATTAGTAATAGATTTATTTAAAACAAAAATTTTGTTTGTAAGATCATTTAAAAATCTTTCTAAGAAATCTTTATGAGAAGTACAATATTTTATAAAATTATCTTTACTTATAAACATAATTTTTGATGAATTAGAAGATATAACTGTTGCTGGATATAAATTAGTATCAGAAAAAGCAATAACCTCTCCAAAAATATGTCCCTTAGTAAAAGATGAAACATGTATTATCTTAGTACCTAATGTTCTTTTTATATCAATACTTCCTTCAAGAATCAATCCCACAGAAGTACAAATATCCCCTTCTAAAGCAATAATATCATTTTTTGAATAATTTTTTATTGTATAATTAGCATCTTTAAAAAGTTCTAAAATATACTCTTCGCTTTTATTTCTAAACATGTTGACTCCTTGAAATGATAAATTTATTAATAATAATTTTATCATAAAAATATAAATTTTATGTGAATGTAACATATGTTACAGAAGAAAATTTAATATTAATGTATTATGGGTACAAATAATACAAAAGATAATAAATAAAAACAAAGGAGATTTATTATGAGTTTATTTTTAGGAAAGATACATTACTGGTTATTTAATAAAATATTATGGTTTGAAAAACTAGAAAATGAAATAATAAATTTAGCAAAAGAAGAAGGATTTGAGATAGAAAAAATAAGTGCAGATATTCAAAGGCAATATGGAGAAATACTACCAGATAAACCTCTTGAAGAATTAATAGATACAAGTAATATACATGGGTGGTTACAAGGGAAAATCCATAGTGCTGAAAGAAGAATGGCAGCTTGGACAAAGTTATTAATTGATGCTGATGAAAAGAATTATCAAAAACTAGATGAAGTTTATAAAGCTCAAGGAATATTAGCAGCTAAAGAAATAAAAGCAGAAGGTAAATTACCATCAACTCCAGAAGAATTATTCAACTGCATGAATGATTATATACTAGATGGAATGCCATGTGATAGAGTTAATGAAGTGGTAGCAAATGATGAACAACATATAGCATGGGAACAAAGAATTTGTGTTCACAAGGATATATGGAATGAGGTAGGATGTGATGTTAATTACTTCTATGAATTAAGAAATACTTGGATAAAATCATTTATAAGTGAATTAAATAGTAAATTTGAATATTTAATAGATGAAAATGGAGTAAGATTAATAAAAAGCATATAATAGTTTTTGTGAGGTGAAGAGAATGAGTGGAATAGATTTATTAATAGAAGAACATAAATATGTTATTCGTATGCTTGGAGTTATTAGAAAAGTATGTTTAAATTTTATGGATAATAAAGAAATAAATTATGATGATTTTGAAAAAATGATTAGCTTTGTTAGAGAATTTGCAGATGGTCATCATCATAAAAAAGAAGAAGTTTTTCTATTTAACAAAATGGTAGAACATTTAGGAGATACGGGTAAAAATATTATTACACATGGAATGCTTGTTGAGCATGATTTAGGTAGATCTTATATAAGAAACTTAGAGGAAGCTTTAAATAAATATAAAAATGGTGAGGAAGAAGCTAAACTTGATATAGTAGCAAATGCTGTATCTTATACGACTTTACTTGAAAATCATATTCATAAGGAAGACAATGTAATATTTAACTTTGCAAAAAGATCATTAAATGAAGATATTAGAAAAGTAATTGATGAAGAATGTTTTGAATATGAAGAAAAAAATTCTTTCACAAGAGAAGAAAATATTGGTATACTAAATTATCTAGA
This sequence comes from Clostridium sp., assembly GCA_022782605.1. Taxonomy (GTDB): domain Bacteria; phylum Bacillota; class Clostridia; order Peptostreptococcales; family Peptostreptococcaceae; genus Terrisporobacter. The sequence goes on from JALFMW010000120.1 coordinate 7,425, forward strand.
AGAGAAATATAATTAATAAAAAAGGAGATATAATTATGATAACTAAAGATCAAACTATAGGACAAGTATTACAAGTAAACCCAAAGGCAGCTCAAATATTAATGAACTTTGGAATGGGATGTTTAGGTTGCCCATCTGCACAAGTTGAAACAATAGAACAAGCTTGTGAAGTTCATGGACTTAAATTAGAAGATGTTTTAGCAGCATTAAATGAAAAATAATTATTGAATTTAACCTCTTAGGGAATAAATTACCTAAGAGGTTTTTAATTTTGATAATAAAATAAAAGTTATCATTAAGAAAAATAATAATTTAAGATAAATTTTTTAAATGTTATACTAAAAAATAGAATAAGGAATAATAATTAAAGAGAATAGATGAGGTGGGTAATAATTATGGATGCAGAAAAAAGAATTCAAGAACTTATTGATTTAATAAATTATCACAATGAAAAATATTATAACCAAGATGCACCAGAGATTGAGGACTTTGAATATGACAATTTAATGAAGGAGTTAATTAAACTAGAAGAAGAAAATCCTTCTTTAAAAAGAATAGATTCGCCATCTAATAGAGTAGGTGGGAAAGCATTAGATAAATTTGAACAAATTAGACATAAAATACCTATGTTAAGTTTATCTAATGCATATTCTGCTCAAGACCTAAGAGAATTTGATAGAAGAGTCAGAGATGTTGTATCAGGAGAAGTTGAATATGTTGTAGAATTTAAAATAGATGGTTTATCAGTAAGCCTTACATATAATAATGGAAAATTTGAAAAAGGTGCAACTAGAGGTGATGGAGTTGTAGGTGAAGATATTACAAAAAACCTAATGACAGTAAAGACAATTCCTTTAAAAGTTGACTATGAAGATGAACTTATTGTTAGAGGTGAAGTTTATATTTCAAA
>JALFMW010000124.1 GCA_022782605.1 Clostridium sp.
AGTGGGACTTATTCAAATAAAGGTTGAAGATAAAAAAGAGGATAATTTACATAAGGCAGCTAGGTTAATTGATAACATATGCAAAGAAGATGTGGATATGGTAATTTTACCTGAAATGTTTTCTTGCCCTTACAATACAAAAAACTTTCCTATTTATGCTGAAGAGGAAGGTAACTATTCTTATAAATTATTATCAGAAATTTCTAAAAGAAATAATATTTACTTAATCGCAGGCTCTATTCCCGAGAAAGAAGATAATAATATCTATAATACTTCTTATGTTTTTAATCGCCAAGGAGAAAAGATAGCAAAACATAGAAAAGTCCATTTATTTGATATTGATATAAAAAATAAGCAAACCTTTAGAGAATCTGATACTTTATCTGCTGGCGACAAAGTAACTGTGTTTGATAGTGAATTTGGAAAAATAGGTTTATGTATTTGCTATGATTTTAGATTTCCTGAGATAGCTAGACTTATGGTAGATAAAGGTGCAAAAGCTATTATTGTTCCTGCCTCTTTTAATATGACTACAGGTCCTGCTCACTGGGATATTATGTTTAAATCAAGAGCAATAGATAATCAAGTTTACACCATAGGATGTTCTCCTGCTAGAGATTATAATTATTCTTATATTTCCTATGGTCATTCTTTAATAGTTTCTCCTTATGGTGATATTCTTTGTGAATTAGATGAAAAAGAGAATTTTATAACTTATGATATTGATTTAAATTATGTGGATGAAATTAGAGAACAACTACCACTTCTAAAACACAGAAGAAGTGATTTATATGAGCTATTAGAAAAATAGCTTTTTTTATTTACTATTCTTAATATATTAAAAGGGAGTATCTTAAAAAATAAATACTCCCTCTTTAAAATAATTTTTATTATTTTCTTTTTTTGTTTTTAAAATCTAAAACTTTTACATCTTTTTTATCAGCTAATGTTCCTTCTTTAAGTCCCATTAGTATTTCCAAATCATCTGGATATAAAATTATATTTTCATTATATAATTTTTCCATTAAAGTATTTTTACTCACTATGTTATTATCTAAAAGTAATTTATATGCCTTTCTCAGACAAGTTGGATGTGTTGATTTAACATTATCTAAAGGCTCTTCTTTATGCCATCCATTTTTACTTATTTCATTCATTAAATAATTGTATTTTTTATAATTTATTAAGCCTAAAGCATATGCTCTATATAAGATTATAGTTAGTGGCACCATAAATTTAGATTTAACTTCTAAATATGATTCTAACTCATTTGGATTTGATAACTCTTCTATAAGTCTTTCCTTTGGTAATAATAAAGCAGATGCAAAATCATCTTTATTAAATTTTTTCGCAGGAATATTTAATTCATTACTTATTACAAATCCAAATTCATAAGCTAAATCATAATTTCTTACTGCCAATGAGTTTTTATCATATCCTAAAGATACTATATACTTTTCTTTTCCATTTATACTTTGTTTTTGTGAATATGGAGAAGCACCTCTTCTATCCATGTTCATTCCAGTTATAACAATTCCCACAGCTTCCATAAATGATACCATGTTTATTATAGGTTCTTCGCCTAGTTCATAGTACTCTCTACATTTTTCAGCTAATTCTTCCATTGATAAATTTTTATTTAAATTATCAGGAAGTTGCAGTTGTGGGAATTGTATAAAGTTTTCAAAGAATGAATAAAGCTTGTGTATCATAACAAGTTTTTCTCTATATGCAATTTCTTCATTTCTTTGTATAGTTGATTGTGAATTAAAGTGAACTGCCTCCACATTAACTTTCATATTTTCATTTCTATAGAAATAATCCCTTGGGAAATGTAACACATTTGATAGTTTTAATGCATTTTCCACTGTTGGTTTATATTTATTTTCTTCAAAGGCTAATATATCTTTTTTATTTATATTTGTTTCCTTAGATACTTGATCTATAGTTTTACCTCTATATATTCTAGCTATTTTAAGTCTTTTACCATTAAATAGTTCTTTCTTCATATTTATGGTTCCTTTCATAGTTGTGATTTTGTCATTCAACTTCTTATTATACTGAATATAGTTCTTCTTTTCAAATACTAAGTTATTTAATAGTAATAGATATTATTAATTTGATTTTATTTTGATTTTTACATAATCAAATAATGAGTCTAGATTTGAGTTATTTTTTCCTCCACCTTGAGCAAGAACTTTACTTCCTCCACCTTTGCCATCTATTAACTTAATACTATCTTTTAATAAGATATTCATATCCATTTTTTCTAAGTTTTTTGAACACGCAAATAATAAATTTAATCTATCATCATTTTTTAAAGCAAATAATCCAATATTATTCTCTTTTTCTATTATTTTGTTGGCAATCTTATTCATATAATTCATAGTTTTATTTTCATAGACTTTAACTATAACATTCATATTATTAATTTTTTCAGCGCTTTCAATCATTTCTTTAACTTCATAATTACTTATGATTTCTTCAAGTCTTCTATTTTCTTTATTTACTTCATTTAATTTGTTATTTAAGTTTTCAATGCTTTTATAGGCATCTTCTTCGTTACTACTTAATAATTTACAAATCTTATTCAAGTAATTTTCTCTTTTTAACATTTCTTCTATGGCTTTTGTTCCACATAAAAACTCTATTCTTGTTGCTTTTTTATATTTTTCAAATTTCTTAATTTTTATTACTCTTAAATCTAGGGTATTTTTCATATGGACACCACAGCATAAGTTCATATCTATGTCATCTATTTTTACTACTCTTATATTGTCACCTAATTTTGATAAATCTTCTTTTATTTTTAATTTTTTTGCTTCTTTTTTAGTTATATTTAAAAATTCAACAGTTATGTTTTCTCTAATTATTTCATTGCACATTTTTTCTATTTTTAAGATATCTTCTTCTTTAAAGAAACCTTCAATATCAACAGTTGAGAAGTCTTTTCCAAGATGGAATCCTACAGTTTTGGCTTTATATTCATTATTAAAACATGCTGAGATAATATGTTGTCCAAAGTGATGTTGCATACCATATTCTCTTCTGTCCCAATCAATTTCACATTTTACTTTATGAATTCTATTAGGCTTTTTCTCCAACACGTGATAAATTTTATCATTTTCTTCATAAACATCTAGCACATTTATATTATCTATAATACCTAAGTCACAATACTGACCTCCACCTCCTGGGAAAAATGCTGTTTTATTTAAAAGTACATGAAATTTATCATCTACTTCCTTAACCTCTTCTATTTCTGCAGTAAAATTCTTAATATATGAATCAATATAAAATAATTTTTCCATTTTATTCTCCTTTTATTTTTATATAGTTTATTTTTAACATTATTAGTTAATTATAACTATTAAATTGTTTAATAGTTATAATTTGGCAAAATTATTTATTTTCAATTACAATTATAATAAACTAACGAAAAGGAGAATATTATGGATAGAAAAGAAAATATTTTAAGCAAATTAGATGAATTAAATATCCCCTACGAAATAATAAATCATCCTCCTGTTTATACAATTGAAGAAATGGAAGATTTTAATTTAAATAAAAAAGGTCATATAGTAAAAAATCTTTTTCTAAAAAACTCCAATGGTAAAAAACACTATCTTGTTGTTTTAAAAGGAGATAAAAAAGCTGATTTAAAATCTATCAGATCTCAAATAAATTCTACTGCCCTTAGTTTTGCCTCTGAAGAGAGATTAGAAAAACATCTAGGTTTGTTAAAAGGTGCTGTAACTCCTCTAGGTATCATCAATGATTATGATCATAGTGTTAATGTAGTTTTAGATGAAGATTTAAAAAATGAGAAAATTATTGGAGTTCATCCTAACGTGAATACAGCTACTGTTTTCATCACCTTCGATGATTTATTAAAATTTATAAATACTTTTGGTAATGAGGTATTTTATGTAAATATATAAATATATAAATCTATTAAATTTAAAAAGTGCAATAACCTAAATTAGGTAACTGCACTTTTTATTTATCTATTAATATTTTCAGATATAAAGTTTCCACTTTTTCCACCAGTTTTTTCAACTAAATGTATATCAGATATAACCATATTCTTATCTATAGCCTTACACATATCATATATTGTTAAAAGAGCAACATTAACTCCTGTCAATGCTTCCATTTCCACTCCTGTTTTGCCTGATAGCTTAACTGTAGAAATTGCGGTTATACTTTTTTCTTTCTCATTAAATTCAAAATCAATTTGTGATTTAGTCAACATTAAAGGATGGCACATGGGAATTAAATCTGATGTTTTCTTTGTAGCCATTATTCCCGCTATTCTAGCCACTCCTAGTACATCTCCCTTAGTCATATTTCCATCTAAAATTCGCTTATATGTTTCATCATTTACAAATATTTTTCCCTTTGCTATAGCCTTTCTTTCTGTAACATTCTTTTCTGTTACATCTACCATTATGGCATTTCCTTTTGAATCAAAATGATTAAGTTTATCAGTCATTTTATTACCACCTTTATTTAATAATACTTATTTACAATTTCATTTATCTGATCATTATCCAACTCTTCTGCTTTACCTATATTTCCACCTAACATTTCCCATACATAATTATGAACTTTTACAGCATTTGAAAAGTCCCCTTTTTTCCACTTTGTAAGACTATTTCTAAGATGCATTCTATCATAATCATCTTCAATATTTTCAACACCTTTTAGAGCCAATTCTATGGTTTTAGGTGTAACTTCACCACATTGCCACTTATAATCAGATTTTATAAGTGTATTGGCTAAAGAATGAATAAATTTAATAGCTTCATTATTACTTTTTGGTTCTGTCATATCCTTTTCTTTTATATAAACTGTATTTACTGAAGAAGATTCACTTCCCTCAATTACTTCTTTTCCATCACTTATATATATAAGGGATTTCAAATTATCTATATGAATTATTTTATTAATACTTTTAAATATGGGATAAACACTTGGAATATTTTCAAAAAGTTTAGGATTTATAGACCCTACTATTGGTAATAAAATTATACTTACTAATAATAAATCCAATATTTGATATCTAATATTTTTTCTTATCTCTTTTTTTACTCCTTCAAAAGAAGAGTTTGCACTTTTCTTAAGATCTTTTGGAATTTCAATATTATTTAAAACAGTTCTATCTATATTAAACTCTTTTGAATATTCTTTAATATCATGTTCTATATTATTTCCTATATCAATACTATCAAAATTCATCTCTTTCATTACACTTTTATTAAAGTTCTTCTTTTCCATGTAATCCCCCCTCCTTTATTATTTCTTTCATTATCTTTAAGGAGTTTCTAAGATACATTTTTACAGTACTTTCATTCATATCAAGTATATCTCCAACTTCTTTGTATGTTAAATTATAAAAATAAAATAGTACTACCACATTTTTTTGATAAATATCTAGTAAGTCTATAGCCTTATACATATCTATATTACCTTCTTCATCAAAATAATTTATATTGCTATTGTCAACCATTCCTTCTTCTTCTAAGTATTCATTGATTTGTTTTATTGTTACCTTCATAACAAACTTCTTATAATTAGTAAAATGTTCAGAATTTCTAAATTTTGATGATTTCTTAATACTATTGTTAATATATAAAATACTATTTTGCATTATCTTTTTTGCATCATACTCATATTTCGTATGTAAAAAAGCTAATTTATAAATAAATTCGCTATCTCTTTGCATCAGCTTTTTAAAAGCACGCTTGTTACCTTCGGTTGCCTTTTCTAATAAAGTTACCCCCATATAAGCCTCCTCTCAAATAAACTCTTGATAAAATCATAAGCGATTATATCAGCGATTATAATAGTTCTCTTCTAATAATTTTACACTTTTTTACATACATCTTCAATAATTGAAGAATTTTAGTTGTAACTTTATTTTAATATTATATAATTTTTATTTATAATTTTTAATAATTTAATAGCATATAAATAATATATAATTTTAAAATAATATTTTCTATTATTTCAGGGAGATAATTATGAAGAAAAGAAATTTATTAATTAACTTGATTTTACTCACCGCGTCAACTATGACTCTTGGATTTATAGCCATGGCTTTTAGAGTCTATTTATCTAATAAAATTGGTGCTGAAGGCATGGGATTATTTCAACTTATTATGAGTATCAATGTAGTTTGCCAAACTTTAGCCATCTCAGGAATTAGAGTAACTATGACAAGACTTGTAGCTGAAGAGCTTGGCAAAGGCAATACTCAGCTAGTAAAAAACATTGTCACTAAGGGTTTACTTTATACTTTATTTTTCAGTATATTAACAGGTACTTTATTATTTAACTTATCTGGATTTATTTCAACAGTATGGATTCAAGACGAAAGAGCTATAATACCATTAAAAATTTTGTCATGTTCCTTGCCTTTTGTTGGTATATCTTGTTGTCTTAATGGTTATTTCTACGGTTGTAGAAAAGTAGTTAAATGTATTAGTGCTGATATAATAGAAACCTTAGTTATGATTACTATTGTATCTTTATGTATAACTTCTTTTTCAACTGATAGACTTGATTATACTTGCGCTTTAATCGCTGTAGGTAATTCTATAGGTAATATTTGCTCAGCTTTTTATGCTTATATCTTGTACATATTTGAAAAGAAACATATATCTTTAACTAAGAACTTAAGTAATAAATATCCTTTTTTCAAAATAATACGAGTTGCCATACCTTTAGCTTTTAGTGCTTACATACAAACATCTTTAAAAACTGTAGAAGACATATTAATACCAAAATCATTGAGACTTTATGGTTCTTCCGATTCCATGTCTTTATCAATTTTTGGTATGGTAAAAGGAATGGTAATGCCTCTTTTAGTATTTCCTTCTATATTTTTAGCATCCTTTTCCACATTAATAATACCAGAAATAGCAGAAGCAAATGCCTTAAATAAAAAGAATACTGTAAATTATATAATTTCAAAGGTAATAAAATTCACCTTGCTTATTGCTATCTTTTCAACAGGGATTTTCATAGTTTTTTCACAAGAGCTAGCAGTTGGTTTATATAAAAGTGAAGATGTGGGATATTTACTTAGAATTCTAGCGCCATTAATCCCTTTTATGTATTTAGATAAGATTGTTGATGGTAGCTTAAATGCTCTAGATTTGCAAATTACAACATTAAAATATAATATTATTGACATGTTTGTTAGAATAACATCTATAACATTGTTAATACCTAGATATGGTATAAAAGGTTTTGTACTTGTATTGTTTATTAGTACAACATTTAATACATCTTTAGGAGTTATCAAAATACTTAAAGAAACTAAACTTAAATATGACATATTAGACTGGATTTTAAAACCTACTATATCCATAACTTTATCTAGCTATGCAACAAAAATTATTCTTTATTGTCTACATATTAATAATGCCGTTTTCATAAGCATTATTTTAGACTTACTTATTTACTTTGCTATGCTTATTCTTTTCAAAGCTATTACTAAAAAAGATATTCAGTGGTTTGCTAATGGATTTAAGAAAGATATTAAGAAAGGTAAATGGGAAACTATCGGTATTTACAAACAAATATAAAATTTGTTTAGCTTGAGCGACATTTCGGCGAAACACTTCATATCGCCAACGATATTCCTTCCTTATCACTTCAGGAAAATCCCTTGCTCAAAATTTTGTACACTCAAAAAAGAAAAGTTTGCCTACTTGGCAAACTTTTTTATTGTATGTTATATAAAAAATTAACTATATTTCTTGCAGTTATATCTATTTGTTCATCACTGCTAATTAAAGCTTCTCCATCTCCACTATAAGTTCCATAGTTTGCAAATTGAGAATGATTTGCTCCTTCTATTTCAATATATTTTGTATCCTTTGGTAGTTGTTCTTTGGAATTAATTAATTCTTCATAATCTATAACATTGTCCTTACTTCCCCAAATAGATAATACTTTAAAACCTAGTTGACTTATATCATTCTTAGGATATGATGATATTAATACTATTCCAGCTACATTTTTATTCTTTGTGGCATATTTACAAGCCACAGTCCCTCCAAGAGAATCTCCCCCTATAACCCATTTAATACCAGGGTTATCTTCTATTATTTCAGTGGCTTTATTTTCTCCAAAATTAGCATAGTTAAAAGGCATATTAACAGATACTACTTTATAGCCATAAGTTGCAATCATATTGCATAATTTTGCATATGATGATGAATTAACTCTTTCACCTGGATAAAGGATAAGTCCTTTTGTTGCACTTACATTCTTTGGAGTAAAATATGTATAGTCACCTTCAATAGTCACTTCCACATTGGAGTCACTCTCTAAATACTTCATCTCATCTTCTTGTAAAGAATAACCATTGCTCAACCATATGAAAAAACCTATTACAAATAGAACTAATACAGATAATAGGATAATAAAACTTTTCTTTCTAGCTTTTGATTTTTTTATTCTATTGTCTTGTTCAATCTTTTTTTTCTCTTCTTCATCATTGTAAAGCAAAGGTCTTTCTAGTTCCATTGTAATACTAAAAGTATCATACTTTTTTTCTTCTCTTGACTTTGCTTTCCTTATTTTCATATTATCCCTCCAAATTTCTTCACTACCATTATATTTTAACATATAATTTTAATGATTTCATCTTAATAAATACATCTATTTTCTTACAATTATTATTCTGTATGCAATAATAATATTTAAAAAGTTGTTATTTAGTTTAGTGATAATATAATAATAAAGAGATATAAAAAGTATACCTTGTAACCTTTTTATATCTCTTTATATGCTATTCCATATTATTATCTTGGTGAACTTTTAAAAATTCTCTTCCTTCTTTTTCCATAAAATCTTCTTCTAATTCTTCTTTTTCTATGTAAAAATCAAGTTCATTATCTTCACAGTAAACTTCTTCATTATATTCTTTCTCTATACTTACTCTATTTCCACAACAAGTACAGAAAATAGAATCTTCATCTATTTCTTGACTGCAGTTTGGACAAATGATAGATGGTTTTTCTTCTTTTATTAAACTTTTACCACATTGTGGACAAAACTTTTCATTTTTAAATGCAACATATCCACATTCACATGTAGTTTTACTATTTTCTTTTTCAAATTTATATATTTGCATATATTTTGTATATATTTCTATATCAAATTTTTTAATTTCTTCACAGATTTCATCAAAGTCTTTATTTACTATTTCATTTTTTCTAATTTTGTCAAAAGTCATTATCCCTAACTTAAGTAATGATTTTGCCTTTAAATCTTCAAATTCATTTATCTCTTTTTTTAGTTTTATTTTCTCTGACTCTTTTTGTATATTAGATAATTTCATGTCCTTCATCTTCTTCCTCCAAACTAATTAAAAATATTTAATTTATAACCTATTAAAGTCATAATCAAGCTATATACAAAAGAAATAACCATTCCTATTATAAAGTTAAATCCCATTTGCATAGAACTTAGAGAACTTAACATAGATGCAGCATTATCCCCAATATATATGGTACTTACTAATCCTATGACTCCCATAATTACAGCGTAACATCCACTAAAGATTATTACAGGTTTAATATCTTTTCCCTTATACTTACTATCAAGTTTGCATCCAACTATTATAAAAATTAATGCTGATAAAGCTATTAATGATCCTAAAAGTAATATTAAGTCTAGAGATAGATTAGACTTTATCAAAGATAAGATAGATATTATTCCAGATCCAAAATCAACTGGTATAAAATTTGAAAATGCCCATAAATAAGCAGCTAATTGACTTACTACCAATCCCAATGATAAATCACTAGCATATGAATTTAATCCTAATTCATATATATAGTTGATATGAGCAAAATGTAATAATGATAATAATATTAAAACCAATATATATGCTATAAATATTGTTTTTAATGCTATCTTTAATATACCCGCTATAATACTTTCTTTTTCATATTCTCTTTTCATTCCCATAGACAATATACAAATAAATCCTATAAGAAATGCTTTTATTAAAACACTAAATGTACTAAAACCTAGATAAACTCCATAACCATATTGATTAAACCCACTTGATAAACTTACTTGAACTTGAGATATTTTAGCTAAAACTACTAATACAAGTGCATACATTATTGCTACTCCCAATGAATTTTTAACATGTCTTATAAATGATGTATTTATATTTTTCATAAACAATCTGTATGGTAATATAAATGACACTACTGGTAGTAACAATAATATCAATAAGCCAAAATCAATACTTGATTGTGCACTATTCATAAATAATGACAAGAATATATTTACACTTGCTAAGTTACTAAATAGCATTATATGTATAGGATTTATAATTTCACTTATTTCATTATTAGTTCCTACAAGTATAATTTTAATTATTAAAGATAAAATAAATAAAATTCCAAGAGATAGTGCTGATGTTTTTATACCATTGACTAAATCAAAGTTTTTTACAATATCTTTAAAGTTAGCTTTCTCTCCTTCTTGATTTATAAATTTCTCCCTTTTACTTTTAACATTTTCTAAAATTTCACCACAATTTTTACAGTAAATATCTTTATTATTTACTAAAGCATGGCATTTAGAACAATGTATTTCCTTGTCCTTCTCCAATGTAAAATAATTAATATTTTGTTTTATGTTTAAGTTTCCATTTTCCTTAGAATAATTACTATATTTATTTCTGCTTATACCATCTTCTATATTCATCTTAATTTTTCCCTCCAGACTTACTTCTTAAAAGATTATCTTAATTATAATAATGGATTATAGCAAAGTTTTCTTAATTGTACCTTAATTACTCATTAATATTTCTTAAATTTATACATAATAAATTAATTTAGTAAGACATATAACAAAAAGCAGAATTACTCTGCTTTTTTATTCTTCTAAAAATTTCATTAAATCTTCATATAGTTCTTTTGCATCTTCATAACCTTGATCATAAAGTTCTTTTAATTTATCTTTATCTTTTTCAATCCTACTTATTTTTACTGGTAATTTAGGTTGTATTATAAATACCTTATTCTTTGCTTTTTCTTCTTCTATAAAATCTAATGTTTCATTATACATTTTATATCTATTTTCTATTGCTTTTACAAGGTTAGGGTACTTTTTATACTTCAATTTAAAAAAAGATAAAAATTTAGGTTTACTTTTTCTGTAAGTTTTATCTCTCGTTAAAATAACTACATTTTTTTTATGTCCATCTTTAATTGATTTTTTTATTGGTATTGAGTCTGTAATTCCTCCATCAAGATATTCCTTTCCATTTATTTCTACAATTCTAGAAAGTAATGGCAAGGAGCTAGATGCCCTTACAGCTATTATATCTTTTTTCATATCTTTGATTTTTATATATTCAGCTTTGCCAGTTTTACAGTTAGTAACTACTGAATAGAAATTTCCCTTAAACTTATTAAAAGTATCATAATCGTATAGTTCCAGTTTGTTTGGTATAAGATCATATAACATTTCAACACCAAACATATCTCCTGTTTTTATCAAACTATTTACGCTACAATATCTTTTATCGTTAATATAATCTAAAGTAACTTTTATAGATCTTCCTATTTGTTTCGATACATAGCTTGATATATGACAAGCTCCTGCTGATACACCATAACAATCATCGAAATAAAGATTCTTTTCCATAAAATAATCTAATACACCAGCAGTATAAACGCCTCTCATTCCTCCACCTTCAACTACAAGTCCAGCTTCTATCATTTGTGATACTTACCCCCTTGATATTATCGTATAAATAAAATATAGTTCTTATTATTAAGATAGTCAAATAATAGCAATCTTAATTATATTTTTCAAAACCTTACTATATTTCTATAGAATAAGTTTTTGAAAAAATTAATACAATTATTCAAAAAAATGACTTATTATGATTAAATCATAATAAGCCATTTTTTTATTTTATATTAGAATTCACAGTTTTTAGGAGTTCTTGGGAATGGTATAACGTCTCTTATGTTTGATACACCTGTTAAGTACATTATCATTCTTTCAAATCCTAAACCGAATCCTGAGTGAGTAGCAGTACCGAATTTTCTAAGTTCTAAGTACCACCAGTAATCTTCTTTATTTAATCCGAATTCTTCGATTCTTTCTAATAGAACATCTTCTCTTTCTTCTCTTTGAGATCCTCCGATGATTTCTCCAACACCTGGAACTAATAAGTCCATAGCTCTAACTGTTTTACCATCTTCATTTAATCTCATGTAGAATGCTTTTATATCTTTTGGATAGTCAGTTACAAATACTGGTGCTTTGAATATTTGTTCAGTTATATATCTTTCATGCTCAGTTTGTAAATCTATTCCCCACTCTACTGGGTATTCGAATTTTTGTCCTGATTCAAGTAATAATTCTACTGCTTTAGTATAAGTTATTCTTATGAAATCAGAATTTACTATATTATGTAATCTTTCTAATAATCCTTTGTCTACGAATGCATTGAAGAATTCCATTTCTTCTGGACAATGTTCTAATACATAGTTGATTATGTATTTAACCATATCTTCAGCAAGTTCCATATTATCTTCTAAGTCAGCAAAAGCTATTTCAGGTTCAATCATCCAGAACTCAGAAGCATGTCTACCTGTATAAGAGTTTTCTGCTCTGAAAGTTGGTCCAAATGTATAAACATTTCTGAAAGCTAGTGCCATTATCTCAGCATTTAATTGTCCTGAAACTGTTAAGTTAGCTTCTTTTCCGAAGAAGTCTTGAGAGTAGTCTATTTTACCATCTTCAGTTTTTGGAACATTGTCTAAGTCAAGAGTAGTTATTCTAAACATTTCTCCTGCACCTTCACAGTCACTTCCTGTTATTATTGGTGAATGTGCATATACAAAGTTTCTTTCTTGGAAGAATTTATGTACTGCATATGCAGCTACACTTCTAACTCTGAATATGGCTGAGAACATATTACTTCTTGGTCTTAAGTGAGCTATAGTTCTTAAGTATTCTACAGTATGTCTTTTCTTTTGTAGAGGATATGAATTATCTGATTCACCTTCTACAACTATGTTAGTAGCATGTATCTCAACTGGTTGTTTAGCACCTTCTGTTGATACTAATTTACCTTCTACTAGTATAGATGAACTTATTGGTAACTTTCCTATTTCTTTAAAGTTTTCTAATTTTTCATCTAAAACTATTTGCATGTTTTTGAAGAATGATCCATCATTTAACTCTATAAATCCGAAATTTTTTGATAATCTAGATGTTCTTATCCATCCAGCCACTTTTACAGTTTTTCCTATGTACTCTTCTTTTTGTCTGTAAAGCTCTTTTACAGTTAAAAATTCTTTTTGCATTTTACTTCCTCCTATAAATTTTTTTAGTTTAATTATATTTCCCTTAGTCATTAAGAATATAAATTTATTTTAAAAAAAGCCCTTCATCCCCATAAAAAGGGACGAAAGGCTATTACTCTCGCGGTACCACCCTAGTTGTCAATATAATTGACCTCTTAGTTAAGCTTTGCTTATGGTCTATAACGGGACCCTTCCGTCTATATCTACTTGCTATTTATCGCTTTCGGATAGAAACTCCAAGATGTTATTCAATATAAACTATGTATTGAGCTTCCACCATCCTCAACTCGCTATAACTAGGTTTTATATTTACTTCTTCTTTTCTTCGTCTTTACTTCTTAAATTTATTATTACAATTATTTAACAAAATTATACCAACTTATAAATTTTTAGTCAATATTTTATTCAATTTGTATTTTTTTCTATTTTTATTTTAAACAAATATTTTAAATAATTATTAATAAAAATAAAAGTGAAGAGCTAAGTCTTCACTTTTAATCTTTATAATTTACTACCATTATCTACCCATTCTTTTGCATTTATAACATCTTCAAGAGATGGCTGTGTAACTTGACTCTCTGGCATTATATTATCTACATCAGCCCAAGCTGCTGTATATTCATTATTTACAGGAGTTGTTTCTTTAAGTCTTATATTATTTTTTCCATTTAATGGTTGTGCTTTTATATTTTTTCTATCCATGATGTCACCTCTTTTTCTTTTGTATGTATTTATTTTTAACCAATATTATTTTTTAAATTCATATACTTAAAGTTTATTGGCTATAGCTTCTATTGTCCTTTGTAAATCTAATACTCCATATCCTTGTGTATCATTAGGATATGAATATATTGTATTTTTTGTTGCTCCAAGCATTAAATATGTCTTTAAAACACGTGTATACAAAGCTCTACTAGCATACGTCCCTTGATTATTAATATATTCTATAATTAGTGCCATTACTCCACATGCTAAAGAACTGCTAACCCCCGTTCCCGTTGCTTTTGCATAATTATTGTTTATATAAGGTCCTATAATATCTACTCCTGGCGCTACTATATCAGGTTTAATCAATTCCCTACCTTTCAAAGGACCTCTTGACGATCCAATCCACATACTATTAGTTTTATCATTATATGCTCCTATAGTTATTACACTTTCTGTACCTCCATAAAAAGTTATTGTAGAATAAGAGTTAGGATCTAAGAATCTAGTATCTTCTGCTATTAAATTTTTATTTGGTAAGTAAATATCAACTTCTCCTGTTATTGTAATTTCTGGATATAATCTTATAATCCATATTCC
>JALFMW010000239.1 GCA_022782605.1 Clostridium sp.
CACAAACAGGAGTAAGTTTTTCTAGTGAAAAAAGTTTTGCAACATCTAAAATACTTCCTCCACCAATTCCTATAACTCTTTCAAAATTAATATTTTTTACTTTTTGATAAATTGCATCAACTATTTTATCATTTGGTTCACCACTACCAAAATCTCTTCTATAAATTACATTAGCATTTTTAACATAAGATTCAAAGTATGGTTTGTAAATATATTCATTTGTTATAATTAAATCTTTTTCACCAATATTAAATTCTTTGCAAAATTCTTGGCATCTATCAAATAAAACTATTTCTGGAGATAACTTAAAATTTTTCATAAATAATCCTCTCTATAATTAAATTTTAGTTATACTAATTTAATTATATCATAAGATATTTTATAGATTTTGATTAGGGAAAATAATCAAAATTTAAAAATAATTAAAAATTATTGGCATTAGAAAAACATAAATCAATATTCAAAATAAAGGTTTGGAAGTTTTAAAGAAATATTTATATAAATATACTATACTTTTATTAAGTGTTAAAATTTAAGGGTTTTATTTGAAAATAAATTAAAGGGATATAATAATAGCAATAATTACTTACAAAAGGAGATTATTATGGATATAATAGAAAATTTGAAAATACAAGGGGTAAGGGAGTCTCTTATTGAGGATGTACTACATTTTAGAAAAGAATTTAAAGTTGATGATGAAGTGAAACACAGAGTTACAAAATCACCAGCATTTTATATTGGAGAAGATATATTATCTATGTGTATAGCAGCAATTTTGGAAGAAGAAAATATTTTATTATCTGGACCTAAGGCTACGGGGAAAAACTTGCTTTCAGATAATTTATCAGAAATATTTGGAAGACCACAGTGGAACACTTCCTTTCATATAAACACAGATAGTTCATCACTAATTGGGACAGATACTTTTATAGATAATGAAGTAAAACTTAGAAGAGGATCTGTTTATGAATGTGCAGTTCATGGAGGGTTTGGAGTTTTTGATGAAATAAATATGGCTAAAAATGATGCTATAGTTGTAGTTCACTCTGCTCTAGATTATAGAAGAGTAATAGATGTTCCAGGATATGAAAGAATAAATCTTCATCCGGCAACTAGATTTATAGGAACTATGAATTATGAGTATGCAGGTACAAAGGAATTAAACGAAGCTTTAGTTTCTAGGTTTTTGGTAATAGATATACCAGCAGTAAATGAAGAGAAATTGATGATGATATTGAATAGAGAATTTCCATCTACAGATAAAGAAAAATTAAATCAATTTGCAGGAATTTTCTTAGATTTACAATTAAAATCACAAAATGGAGAAATATCTACAAAAGCCATAGATCTAAGAGGATTAATAGGGGCGCTAAAAACTATTAAAAGAGGACTTAAGCCTACTCTTGCTATAAACATGGGTCTTACAGGAAAAACTTTTGATATTTATGAAAAAGAAATAGTAGATGATATTATTAGAACAAGAATACCTGAAAAATGGGAAAGTAAAGATATATTCCCGGATTTTAAGTAACCTAAAGTGGGTGAGAAAATGAGCGGAAATACTAATTGGATATATAACAATTATGAGTTTGAAAATAGGGTAAATAACTTAGCTTGGACGATTTCTGGTATGTATGATGAGGATATTGATTCTAGTGAAAAAGACTATTCATCTAAGAATGTTTCGCTATATTTTGCTATTATAGCAGGAGCGAGAAGAAAGTACTTAGATTGGAATATTATAAAAAAATATATAATTAGCAGGATTAAAAAATCCTATAATAAAGATATTTTATACACTTTGATAGAGCTTGTTCTAAATTCTGTAGTTGAAGATAGAGTTATAAATGAAAGACCTGGAGTTGCAGAAATAAGAAGCAAGGCTTACAAAGATGTTTTAGTAAATTATAGCAAAATTCATAAGGAAGATATTTTATCAAATTTAAGATATACATTCATTCTTCAAGCAATGGACAAACATCCTACAGTGGATGGTCTGACTAAAAGGATAATGAAGGATATCAAATCAATTGATTGCAATGATGATTTAATAAATATATTAAAGAGACTTGATGAAATTTATTTAACTTATTTTGAATTTATAATTAATTCTCAAATGGAAGCAGGAAAAGTAAATGAGAAAGATATAAAAAATGTAGATGTAGATTTTGATACTTTTTCAGATTTTATGTATGAAGAATTGTATACTGATGAAGAAAACGAAATAATAGAAACAGAAATTAATAATATAAGTAATTCTATGCTAGTTGAAAGTTTGGGAGAAATGGCTGAAGTTAATTTGGAAAAGTCACCGAATAGGATGATTTATGTGGATGAGGCTATGGCTGAAAAAATCTATGAAAAGGTTGAATACTATTATGGAAAAGCTTTTTTAAGTCAAAGTGAAATAAAAAAACTTGAAACAAAGCATTGTAGAAGTGTTCATGAAGGGTGCAGGATTCATTTTACTGATGGAGTTTTAAGAAGTGAATGTAACAACGTTTTTCAGTTAAAGTACGTTACGAGACAAAAAGAAAATAATCTTTATAAATTTAGAGATAATATAAAACTTCATAAAAGAAGTATTAATAAATTAAAAGAAAGTATAGCGAGAATATTAGTAGAGGAAAGTGCTACAGATAGAATCTTATCTGATGGTGGGATTATTTGTGCCAATAGGGCTTGGAGAATAGGAAGAAGTAACAATACGAAAGTTTTCTATAAGGATATTAAAAATGAAAAAGGAAAATATGTTATAGATATTTTGTTAGATGCCAGTGGTTCACAAAGTAGAAACCAGTTCAACGTTGCAATACAAGCTTATATAATTGCTACAGCTCTGACTTTGGTGGGTATACCAAACAGAGTTATGGGATATTTGAGTTTTTTAGACTATACTGTATTAAAAAGATATAGAGATTATAATGATAATATTAAATCTTGTGAAAATATATTTGAATATTTTGCAGCAGGTAATAATAGAGATGGTTTAGCTATAAAAGCGACTTGTGATGCTTTATTAGATAGAGAAGAAGAAAATAAAATACTTATAGTTCTTAGCGATGGAAAACCAAATGATGTAAAAATAGGAAATGATAGGACACGAAGTTTAAGAGGAGAGTCATCATATAAGGGGATGGTAGGTGTAAAAGATACTGCATTGGAAGTTAGAAAAGCTAGAAAGCAAGGAATTCTTGTACTTGGTGTTTTCACAGGAAAAGAGACAGATTTACCAGCTGAAAAAATAATCTATGGTAAAGATTTTATCTATACAAAGGATATAGAAAGATTTTCGGATATAGTTGCCATGTATTTGAAAAAAATAATTAAAAATTAAGTATGCGAAATTAGTCAATAAAAATATGATAACAAGATAACTATTATTAAAATTATTGTGCTATACTTATGGTAATTAAAAAGTTAATAATCAAAATATTTTAGGTTCTTGAAAAAGATTAATAGGGAAAGAGGTTAAATTCCTCTGCAGCCCCCGCTACTGTAATGTGGACGAAACTTTTTTACCACTGTGGATTACCATGGGAAGGAAAAGTAGTAGAACGAAGCTAAGCCAGGAGACCTGCCTATAATATAAAGTGATTTCTTCGGGGAAGGAGAAGTATCTTTGTGAAAATTTTTATTTGAAGATATAGTGCCTAACTTGAAGTTAGGCACTTTTAAGTTTATGTAATAATAATAAATTAGCCCTCAACCTATTTTATTTCAAAATAGTTTGAAAATAGAATAACCCTTAACCTAGCCTTAGGATTCTCCAAAATTCTAAGGCCTTTTTTTCGTGCGGTTGTATTTTATATTTTATTCATGGGAATTATTATAGTATTATGTAATTTGAAGAAAAATGAGAATTAGATTAAAATATATCTATATGTCATTGTAGGAGGAAATATATGATTTCAGATATAATAGAAAAATTAAATCCTGCTCAGAGAGAAGCGGTAGAAAATACAGAAGGAGCTGTGTTAATACTTGCTGGAGCTGGATCAGGAAAGACGAGAGTTTTGACTACTAGAATAGGTTATCTTATGGAAGAAAAGAATGTTAAAGCTGAAAATATTTTAGCAATTACATTTACAAATAAAGCTGCCAATGAGATGAGAGAAAGGGTAGAAGAAACCTTAGAAGGTACAGATACTAAGGAAATGTGGATTACAACATTCCACTCTTGTTGTGTTCGTATTCTTAGAAAAAGTATAAATAAAATTGGATATAATAGAAGTTTCGTAATTTATGATAGCCCTGACCAAATAACTTTAATTAAAGACTGTATGAGAGAATTGAATATTAGTGATAAGGCTTTTGATCCTAAATATGTATTAAGTTGTATATCTAATGCAAAAGATAAATTATATTCTCCTAAGAAGTATATGAAACTAAATGAAGGTGATATTTCTAAGACAAAAATTGGTGAAATCTATGCTCTATATCAAGATCGTTTAAAAAGAAATAGTGCATTAGACTTTGATGATTTAATAATGAAAACAGTTGAATTATTTAATGAATGTCCAGATGTTTTAGATTTCTATAGAAATAAATTTAGATATATAATGGTTGATGAGTATCAAGATACAAGTAAAGCTCAGTATGAATTAATTAAATTACTAGCAAAGCAACATCAAAATATTTGTGTTGTTGGAGATGATGATCAAAGTATTTATGGTTGGAGAGGTGCAGATATAAGAAATATCCTGGAATTCGAAAGGGATTACGATAACGTTAAAATAGTAAAGCTTGAGCAAAACTATAGATCTACACAAGTTATACTTGATGCAGCTAACCATGTTATTGCCAATAATACAGAAAGAAAGAGAAAAAGACTTTGGAGTGATAAAAAAGAAGGTCAACTAATAAAAATTCAATTGGCAGAGAATGAAATAGAGGAAGGTGACTTCATATCAAATACTATTAATTATATGAGAAGATATGAAGATAGACAATACAAGGATTTTGCCGTTTTATATAGAGCAAATGCACAAGCTCGTTCAGTAGAAGATGCTTTAAATAGAGCAGGAATACCATATAATATTTATGGTGGTATCAAATTCTATGAAAGAAAAGAAATAAAAGATATTATAGCTTATTTAAGAGTAATACAAAATCCTCAAGATGATATATCTTTAAAAAGAATAATAAATGTTCCTAGACGTGGTATAGGTCTTAGAACTATAGAAAAAATAGAAGATAGAGCAAGTTTAAAAGAGGAAAGTATTTACTCTGTATTAATTGATATAGAAGATAACTCAGATATATCAAGAAAAGCAAGAGCAAGCATAAGTGAATTTGTTGACCTAATGTCTACACTAAGAAGTTTCACAGAGGTTTATACTGTTAGTCAAGTTATTGAAAAAGTACTAGATGTTACAGGATACAAAGATGAACTACTAAAAGAAAAAAATAATGAAGGTGAAGATAGATTAGAAAACTTACAAGAACTTATCTCAGTTGCTCTTGAATTTGAAAGTCAAAGTGAAGATAAGAGTTTAGAAACATTCTTAACAAATATTGCACTTAATGCGGAACCAGATAGTGAAGAAGAGACAGAAGATAGAGTTTCACTAATGACAATACATTCATCAAAAGGTCTAGAGTTTCCAGTGGTATTCTTAGCAGGAATGGAAGAAAGAATATTCCCTATAGCTAGAGCGATACAATCAATGAAAGATAGTGATATCGAAGAAGAAAGAAGACTTTGCTATGTTGGTATAACAAGAGCTAAAGAAGAGTTATTCTTAACTTTAACGAGAAAGAGAACTTTATATGGTAGAACTAACCCTTCAATAGCATCTAGGTTTATAGAAGAATTACCTACTGAATGTATAGAAAGATTAAATAAAGAACAAAAAGAATTATCTTTCTCAAAAGCTAATTACAATATATTAGATAAATATACTCAAAAATACAAAATGAATAATATGAATAGGATGCAAGCTGCTAAAAAGGCTAATGCTACAATAAAAAGTTCATCAAATGAAAGCAATATTGATAATTTAAAACTTGGAGCAAAGGTACACCATCCTAAATTTGGGCTTGGAACAGTTGTTGCATTAAAAGGACCAGATGTGACTATAGCCTTTGATAATCAAGGAATAAAAACAATAAATAAGGAATATACAACTTTAGACTTAGTTTAGCATAGAGAATAAGTGTGGATTATATATAAAAATAGAGTTAAATAACAATAGTTTACAAAGGCTATTTGGGTAATATGTGAATTTAAGATATTTGTCGAAGTTTATCAATAACAGAAGAATGATGATGAAAACAAAATTAAATTGTCATTTTATCTGTGAATAACATGTTAATAAGCTGTAGATAAGTGGATAAATATGTGGATAAATTGGTGATAACTTACAATGATATTTTTATGTATATAAATAAAAATATTGTAAAATACTGAAAAAAATATAAAATATAGTATGTGGGTAATGTGGATAAAAATGTAAATTTATCCACATGCTATAAATGAATTATTTGAACATATAAATATAAAAAATAATAGAGTATTTATTTATTTACAACTTGGTATATAATAATATATGAAAATACATAACAACTTAAAGAGAGAAGGTAGAAAAATGGAAAATAAGAATCCTATAGTAACTATAGAAATGGAAAATGGAAAACAAATAAAAGTTGAATTATATCCTCATATAGCACCTAATACAGTTAATAACTTTATAAGCTTAATAGATAACAATTACTATGATGGGATAATATTCCACAGAGTAATAAAAGGATTTATGATACAAGGTGGATGTCCTCAAGGAACGGGAATGGGTGGACCAGGATACTCAATTAAAGGGGAATTCAGCAGTAACGGATTCACAAACAACTTAAGACATGAAAGAGGAGTAATCTCTATGGCAAGAACAATGATGCCAAATAGTGCAGGTTCTCAATTCTTCATCATGCACAAAAACTCTCCACACTTAGATGGTCAATATGCTGGATTTGGTAGAGTTATAGAAGGTATGGATGTTGTTGATGAAATAGCAAATACTCCAGTTGATAGAGGAGATAGACCTAAAGCTGACCAAAGAATAAAAACAATGACAGTAGAAAAGTTTGGTGTTGACTATCCAGAAGTAGAGAAAATGTAATTTTTTAATAGTTACCAATAAATACTATTTACAAGTTGTGTTTCATCATTTACAATATTTAAAGTAAATCCAAAACACACAAACACAAAACACCAGAAAAAAAACCATTGTAACAATGAACAAAAATAACATTTTATAAAAGGAAATATTAATTTTAATATTTCTGAAATAAAAAATGACACAGATTAATCTGTGTCATTTTTTTTATTTTAATTACATATTTTTAACTGCATCAGTTAACTTAGGTACTAATTGTTTCTTTCTTGAAACAACACCTTCAGCAAATACACCTTGAGATGCATCTACACCGAAAGCTTCAGATATAACCTTATCTTCACCTTTGTATATTAGGTAAGAACCTTCGTTTATTATATCAGTAACAGCAAGAACTAACATATCAAACTCAGTAGCATTTATGTAATTTAAAAATTCTTCTTTTTTAGATAAAACAGCATCTATATCTAAAGTCATAACTTGACCTATACCAACTCTTTTACCACTCATATCGAATTCTTTAAAGTCCATGTTTACTATTTCTTCTATAGAGAATCCTTCTAAAGAAGTTCCAGCTTTGAACATTTCCATTCCATATTTCTCGTAGTCAACTTTAGCTATTTCAGCTAATGCTAAAGCAGCCTCTTTGTCTAATTCAGTAGTTGTTGGTGATTTGAATATTAAAGTATCTGATAATATAGCAGATAATAATAATCCAGCTATTTCATAAGGTATTTCAACATTGTTTTCTTTGAATAAGTTGTATATTATTGTACAAGTACATCCAACAGGCATTATTCTAACTGATATTGGTAAATCAGTTGATAATCCACCTATTTTGTGATGATCTATAATTTCTACTAAGTTAGCTTCTGCTATATCATCAGCAGTTTGTGCAACTTCGTTGTGGTCAACTAAAACAACATCTTGACCTTTTATTGCTCCAGCAGGTAATACTTCTGGTGCTTCAACTTTAAAGTAATCTAAAACAAATTTAGCTTCTTTTCTTGGCTCTTCTAAAGCATAAGCTTTAGCTTCAACTCCTAATTTGTTTTTTAAATATGCTAATGATACTGCTGAGCATATTGAATCTGTGTCAGGACTTTTGTGTCCGAAAACAAATAAACTCATATGTAAAACTCCTCTCATTAAATTACTAGTAGTAATTAAATATTGTATTTTATTAAAATTACATAAATAAACTTATATGTAACTTTACTTATATAACATTAATTATATCAAAATGTCAGTAATAGTTACAATAATCTATTAAAGAGATACTATTTTTATTATAGTCTAATATTTTTAATGTAATAACAAAAAAGATGATTAATAGATGAGTTATCATATAATAAAAAAATAATATATTTAATATAATGAATACAACACAAAAAATTTAAAATATTCAGAAAATTTATTGACATAATAAAAATTTAAGATTACAATTGAATTATAAATAAGAGATAAATAAAAAATAAAGGAGGGGCCTGTTAAGGCCCCCTTAAATTTTTTGAAAATCTAATCTTTACTAATGATTACTTTTTCTTGGAAGTTTTTAATTTTGAAGATACTATTAGTATAATCTACTTCAAAGTTTGCAAAAGCTGAAAATAAATCAATGTCTCTCATAAGATGAACAGTCATTAAATGCCCTTCTTTATTAATTCTTAATAGAATAGATCTAACATAAGGGAATTGCACTCTAGAATTAAAAATTTCAGATTGTCCAACGTTTATATCCACACATCTATAATTAATATCTATGTATAAATCAACATCATTATCTTCTTCTCTTATTATTCTATAATCAAAATCACTATCTAATTTAAATGAACCTATTTCAATCATTGTGTCACCTCGAATATAAGTATTGTCATTTTATTTGATATATACAATATAGACTATTTTATTATAAGTTATCAATAAGAAATATTTTATCCTTAGAAATATAAATTATGATTTAAAGTTAAAATAATTAAAAAAATAGAGAGGGATAAGTTTATCCTTCTCTATTAGTAAAAATTTAGCTTCCACTGGGGGAATGAAAGCTTTATATTGGGGGAGATTGAGTTAAATATTTAAATTACATTAATATTATTGTCACTCGGTGAAAAATTATACATTAAAATATATAAAAAAATTCCCAAGTCAAAAACTTGAGAATTTTTATTTTATTATCTCTTAGGATTTATAAATTTAGCTCCTAAGTATTTCTTTATATCTTCATCTGAAGAAAAATCGTCGATAAGTATTTCACGTCCAGAATCTTCTAATATAACTAAAACTTCAGTATTTCCTTTTAAGAAAGCTTTTTGAACTGTTTCTTCTTTTACTTCTCTAGTTTTAGTTATTCCTTTTTTAGCTTTTTCAAAATCTTTAGTGAAATAACTTTCCATCATATTGATAACTTTTGTATATCTGTTCATTTAGTAAGATACCTCCTACAATTTATAGTAATAAATGTGATATAATAAGTTTTTGTATTAACCTAATAATTATAACAAGGAGAAAGTATAATGGCTAGTATAAATAATACAGAGATTATAAAAAGCATAAATTATGCTGAAAAAAATCAACTATTTGAAAAGCTTAATAATATATATGATACTTTACCAAAGGGCAAATGCACAGGATGTGGAAATTGTTGCATGGAGTCTGTGGGAATTAATTTAATAGAATTTTTAAATATATATAATTACTTACAAGATAAAGATGAACTTAGAAAGAAATCCATAGGGCGAATAATGGATTATTATTTCATGGAATTTATGGAGAAAAAAAGTTGTCCATTTAAAGATGAAAATAATATGTGTTTAATTTATGAAGTAAGACCTTTAAACTGTAGATTATTTGGACACTGGAAAAAAGAAGATTATAATAAGAATCTAAAAGATATAACAGAAAAAAATCAACAGTATAAAAATATAATGAAAGGTAAATATGGATTTGATATAAGTGATGAAGTTGTAAACTATAAAATTAAATATTGTGAAGACTTTATACCTGATAACGAATATTTATCAAAAAGTGAAAGACTAGGTTTTGCTGATGATCTTATGGTTCTTGATTCTAGATTATTCTCAAAGGGAGTAATTGATATAGAGTTTAGAGATAGAGGAATAGTAGAATATTTTATTGATTCCCTATTACATCAAAATATATCTTATAATATTAAGGTAAGGATTTCTAAGGAACCTAAAATAGCTAAGAGAACAATAGGTAGACTTAAAAGAATGTTAATTAAATAAGAGAATTGGCAGGTGGAATAAGTGAAATTAATAAATATAAAGGGAAACACTTATTGCATTAAAGGTGGGACAAATACAGGAATAATTAAATTAGATAATAGTAGTACTTTAATAGTAGATCCTGGTCTTGGGGGTATGAGGCCAAGAAAAATAATGGAGTTACTAAAAGATAATAATATGGATATTAAATATATAATTAATACTCATGAACATGAAGACCACTATGAAGGTTGTAGCCAAATGAAGCAATTTAATAATAATATTCAAGTATTAGCATCGATGGAAGCTAAGATATCCATAGATAATCCATATAAGTTTGCAGATTATATATTGGGAGGAAAATCAAATAAATTTTTATCTCCCAAGCTTACTGAAGAAAAAAATAATTTAATAAAAGTAGACACTATTATAGATGAAGGTGAAATAGTATTAAATAATAGGAAGTTTGAAATAATCAAATTAAGGGGACATAGTGAAGGTAGTATAGGAATTTTAACAGAAGATAGGGTATTCTTTGTGGGAGACTTATTTATAGGAAATAATATATTTAGCAAATTTGATTTACTATTGATCTATGATGTAAAATCCTATTTTGAGTCTATTAATAAAATTAGAAATATTGATTTTGATTATATGGTTTTAGGACATGGTAAGGAAATTTACTCAAAAGAAGAAAGTGAATTTCTTATAAAAAGTCATAGTGATGCAATTAATAAATATATTACTCAAGTAAAGGAATTACTAAAATCACCTATAACTGTAGATAATATATTAAAAAATATAATTAATAAGAATAAATTGTCTTGTGATTATAAAGAATATCATTTTTTTAGAAGTAGCATAGTATCTATAATCAGTTATTTATGTGATTTAAATTTGGCTGATTATAATATAGAATTAGGAGAAATGCTTTATTATTCTAAAAAAGTATAAATTATGTTAAAATATATATGATTTGAAACTAGTATAAAGGGTGAATAATATGAAGTATGAAAAATGGGATGAAGTATTAGCTCCTTATGAACATGCAGTTGAAGAACTAAAGGTAAAATTTAAAAATATTAGAAAAGAATTTCTTACAAAGGGTGAATATTCTCCCATAGAATTTGTTACGGGTAGAACTAAGAAAATATCATCCATAATATCTAAGGCAAATAGATTGGAAGCAGAAGATATTGAAAAAGAAATTGAAGATATAGCTGGTATTAGAATAATGTGTCAGTTTGTTGAAGATATTTATACTTTAGTAGACTTAATAAAAGCAAGAACTGATATGACAGTAATATATGAAAAAGATTATATTACAAACTTTAAAGATAGTGGTTATAGAAGTTATCACGTTATAATAAATTATCCTATAAATTCCATTGCAGGATATAAAGAAATAATATGTGAAATTCAAATAAGAACACTTGCTATGAATTTCTGGGCGACTATAGAGCATTCTTTAAAATATAAATATGAACACTACATACCAAAAGATGTGGCAGAGAGACTTAGAAGAGCTGCCGATGCGGCCTTTTTATTAGACCAAGAGATGAGTGAAATTAGAGAGGAAATAATGAAAGCTCAAGTAATGTATCAATCAAAGTCAATTACTATTAGAGAAGTACTTGTGAAGATACAAGAATTATATGATTTAGGGGAAATTAGTCGAGCTATAAATTATCAAAGACGACTTGATAGAATTGATAGTCAAAAGGATATTAAAGAAATTGTAGCATTAAAAGAAGAAATAGAAGAAATATTACAGTATTATAAAAATACGAGAATAGATGATTAATGGGGGCTGTCTTAATTTATTTAAGACAGCTTTTATACATTAGTAAATAGACTAGGAAGGATGAAAATATGAGTTTATATGCAATAGGTGATCTGCATTTTTCCACATTAGTAAATAAACCTATGGATATATTTGGAAATAATTGGGATGATCATCAAAATAAAATAATAAATAACTGGCAAGAAATTGTTAAAGAAGAAGACACTGTGTTGGTGTTGGGAGATACTTCTTGGGGAATGAATATGAATGAAGCCAAAGAAGATTTAGATATAATCAACAATTTGCCAGGTAAAAAAGTATTTATCAAAGGAAATCATGATTTTTGGTGGTCTTCATTAAATAAATTGAAATCAACATATGAAGAAATAAGTTTTCTACAAAATAGTTACTATAAATATGGAAATATAGGTATATGTGGTACTAGAGGATGGCTTTGTCCAAATGAAGTTAAATTTGATAAGGATGATGAAAAAATATATAAAAGAGAACAATTAAGATTAAAAATGTCTCTAGATTCTGCTGTTAAAGATGGATGTGATGAATTGATAGTTATAACTCACTATCCTCCAACAAATGATAAATTGGAAACATCAGAATTTACAAAGATTTATGAAGAGTACAATGTTAAAAAGGTGATATATGGTCATCTTCATGGAAAAGAATCATTTGAAATGGGGTTAAGAGGAGAACGAAATGGTGTTGAATATATTTTAGCATCAAGTGACTATATAGATTTTAAACCAATAAAAATAATAGAGTAAGAAATCAAAAAAATGTAAATACTATAAAACATAATGCCTAAGAAAATAAGTGTGGAATATTAGCAATTTTATTTAATTATAAAGGAGTGTTAATAATGAGATGGATATTAGTATTCATGCTTTTATATCTTATACCACTGACGGTACTTTTTAAAAACTACAAAAGTTTTAAAAGAGCATGTGTTTATGGAAGTATTTATGTTATGTTATCAACTACAATAGTAATTACAAATATATATTTAAGTGGGCTTAAAATCATAGAAGAAACATTGGATTATGAAGATGATTCAGTGTTGGAGACGTATTTAGATCAATATGATATTAATCAAACAGTTGAAACAACAACTACAAAATCTTCTGATTTGCAAAAAATAGATGAGTTTAAAAAAGATGTATATTCTATTGAGAAGGTTGCACTAATACCTATGAGGGAATGTATTCCTTATACTAATAATTTGCAAAAAAGTCTATCAAATTTATCTCAGATAAAAGGTGATGTGGTTTATGCAAAGGAAATGTGTGATGATGTTGTAAAAATATATGATAATATGAAAGTTCCCGTATTATCTAAAGAAGAGTACACACAAACTTTAGATAGAGCTAGAATAAATGTCAAAAAAACTTATGAGTTAAGAGCGTTAGCAATGGAAAACTCCATAAAATTAGTTGATACAAAAAACCCTATTTATATAAATAGGATAACAGAATATTTAAAACTATCAGATAAAGAAATTAGTAGCTTCAAGAATAAAGTTAATCAATTAAAGAAGACGATAAATGAAGAATAATAAAAATCCCATGGTTTAATTGAAAATCCATGGGATTTTTTTGTGGTGAGATAGTTATATTTTCTTTTTTGATTTATAATTATTTATATGATAATATTTATAGGAAATAATTATTTTTCATAAAGATGGCTAAATAAGAATGAACTACCTAATATAAAAATCTATGTGTTAGGTAGTGCTTATAAAATAGATAAAACTAAAGAATTAAAAATATGTAAATTAATCATGATTATTAGAAAAGGAGGCGGGAGATTATGATACAACTTAAATTAAAGAATAGAAAAGGTCAGTTTAATGTTAATAGCAAAGAAGTTAAGGATATTTTAGAAATTAGACAAGATATTGATTTTGTACAAGACATATCTAATACTATAAATCAGGAAGATATAATGGTATTTGATTGTAAGTTGTCTGAAAGTATATTTTCAAAAGAAATAGCCAAACAAATTATAGAAGAATCAGCTGGAGAGTTAGATGAATCATTCTTTGATTTATTTTTTGAAGATGTAAGAGCCTTCTTAAAAGATACTACAGATGAGGTAGAGGCAGAATTGCAAGAAATTTATTTAGTTGATAATATAAGGTGTTGTTTTGATATTTATAGTATAAATGATGATTTTACAGATTTTAAATTTGTATTTGTCATAAGTTTTAAAGAAAGTACCATAGCTGTATTAGAAAATTTAGCACAAATAGTATCTAAAAGACAATTAGCGGGTGCATCTAAATTTTATTGTTAATTTTAAAATATGATTTTTAAACCAGGATTATTTATTAGAATCCTGGTTTTTCTTTTTATGATAATTTTTAGAATAAAGAATTTTGTATACATGTTAGAAAACTAATTATTCAATATAAATATTGCTATAATTAATATAGAGGTAAGAATCTTGTAAAAGGGGTTGATTTTATGGAAAAAAGATTTTTAGCACCTAAGGAAATCGCCAATGCCATGATCAATGTTGGTGTAGGCAAAGCTAATTTAAAGACATCTGCAATGTTTTATCTGGGCATTTTAGCAGGGGCATACATAGGATTTGGTGGATTAGCTAACACAATAATAAGTCAAACATTAGGTGGTATTGATCCAGGTTTAGCTAAATTTGCAGGAGCAGCAGTTTTCCCTGTGGGACTTATATTGGTAGTTGTTGCAGGTGCTGAACTATTTACAGGAAACAACTTAATGACACTAGCTTTAATGAATAAAAAGATTACTTTATCTCAAATGTTAAAAAACTGGGGAGTTGTATGGGTAGCTAACTTAGTAGGTTCTGTATTATTAGCACTAATAGTAGTTTATACTGGTATCTTAGATGGAGATGCAGGGACAAAGGCAATGGCTATAGCTGAAGGTAAAGCTTCTTTGAGCCCTATGATAATGGTAGGTAGAGGTATATTATGTAATATCTTAGTTGTTTTAGCTGTATGGATTGCCACATCTTCTCAAGATGTAATATCAAAATTATTTGCATGTTGGTTCCCTATAATGTTATTCGTTTTATGTGGATTTGAGCATAGCGTGGCAAATATGTATTTTATACCAGCAGGAATGCTTTTAGGAGCTAAAGTAACTATGGGAGCACTAATTAAAAACCTATTATGTGTTACAATTGGTAATATTTTAGGAGGAGCCATAATAATTCCAGGTTTATATCACAGTGTATATTTAAAAGATCAACTTGTAGCTTCTAAACAAGAATCATAAAATTATAATTAAACAAAATTATAAAAAACTATCTTTAGATACAAATTAAAGGTAGTTTTTTTAGTGTGAGGAAATTTTTTTATGAAGATCAGTCTTATATTTTGACAATGAGAATTTTAAATTTTCATTAAACATTATAAGGATATGTGGTAAAATCATTTTATGATTAAAATATATCCTTTTTTAAGTAAAAGCATATACTAAAAGTAGAATATTAATAAGAAATTTACGACATAGAGAAATGTTTACAATATAAACTTGAGATAAGATTAATAAAGATAATAATATGGGAGGAAAATAAATGAATAAGCAATTTATATATAAAGAGTTACTAAATATATTAGATGAGAAAAATATCAAAGTTGATGAACCTATGAAAAAGCATATATCTTTTAAAGTTGGAGGTCCAGCAGATTTTTTAGTTAAACCAAAGACTGAAGAGGAATTAAGAAATGTTGTAGAGTTTGCAAAAAAAGAAAATGTACCTTTTATAGTAATAGGAAATGGTTCGAATCTTCTTGTAAAAGATGGTGGAATAAGAGGAATAGTTATAGAACTATCGGATAATTTTAATAATTATGAAATAGACGGAAATATAATAAAGGCTCAAAGTGGAGCTTTACTTGCAATAATAGGAAGAAATGCTATGAAAAATTCATTAACAGGTTTTGAATTTGCAGCAGGTATACCTGGAACTTTAGGTGGAGCATTAGCTATGAATGCAGGTGCTTATGGTGGAGAAATGAAACAAGTAGTTAAAACTGTAAGGCTTATGGATAGAGATGGAAATATATTTGAATTATCAAATGAAGAAATGAAGTTTGAATATAGAAGAAGTTTATTAACTACTAAAGATTATATCGTTTTATCAGCAGTAATAGAATTACAGCCAGGAAATGTTGAAGAAATAAAAGAAATTATGGCAGATTATTCAAATAGAAGATCAACAAAACAACCTTTAAATTTCCCAAGTGCAGGAAGTACTTTTAAAAGACCAGAAGGTCATTTTGCAGCAAAATTAATAGATGATTGTGGACTTAGAGGACTTAACTTAAGAGGAGCTCAGGTATCAGACAAACATTGTGGATTTGTTATAAATTCAGGCGGAGCAACTGCAAAAGATATATTAGATTTAATGTTTATAGTAAAAAGTACAGTGAATGCAAAATTTGGTATAATGTTAGAGGAAGAAGTTAAAATTTTAGGAGAGGACTAATAAATGAAAATTCTAGCTGATTATCATACACATACAATATATAGTCATGGAAAAGGAACAATAGAAGATAATGTAAAGATAGCTATTTCAAAGGGTATAGAAACTCTAGGAATATCAGATCATAGCTATGGACATTTAACCTATGGAGTTAAAAGA
Organism: Clostridium sp.; assembly: GCA_022782605.1. GTDB lineage: Bacteria > Bacillota > Clostridia > Peptostreptococcales > Peptostreptococcaceae > Terrisporobacter. The sequence continues at coordinate 16,767 of JALFMW010000239.1, forward strand.
GATGATATATTTAGAATGAGAGAAGAGATAGATTTTCTTAATGAAAAATATAAAAATCAAATTAAAATTCTATTGGGAATAGAAAGTAATATATTAGATGATAAAGGAAACATTGATTATGATGACAAAATAGGAAAAGTTTTAGATTATGTTATGGCAGGATATCATTTTGGATCAAAACCAACAAATCTAAAAGGTATACTTAATCATGCTAATAACTATATTTTAAAGTCAAATAAATCAAAGGAATATAATACTTTGGCGATAATTAATGCTATGAAAAATAATGATATATTTGTTATCACTCACCCAGGAGACAAAGGTGATGTATATATAGAAGAAGTTGCAAAAGTAGCAAAAGAAACAAACACTAGATTAGAGATAAATAGCAGTCATAAATTTTTAAATGTAGAACAGTTAAAAAAGATTGAGCATATTGGAAATACTTTTATAGTAGGATCTGATGCTCATATTCCAAAGAACGTGGGTAATTTTAACTTAGCACTTAATACTATAAAAGAAGCTAATATTGATTTATCACTAGTAGAAAATATTAAATTTTAATAAAAAGGGAGTTTATTAATGAAATTTATAATAGTTACTGGACTATCAGGTTCAGGTAAAAGTGAAGCAATGAGAGCTTTAGAAGATATGGGATTTTATTGCGTAGATAATTTACCTCCGACTTTAATTCCTAAATTTGCTGAATTATGTTACCAATCTAATTCAACTATAGATAAGGTAGCATTAGGAATAGATGTAAGAGGAAGAAAGTTTTTTGAAGCATTACATGAAAGTTTAAATACTTTAAGAAGAGATAAATATCCTTTTGAGGTATTATATTTAGATTGTGCTGATGATGTTTTATTAAAAAGATATAAGATGACAAGAAGAAATCATCCATTGGCAATTAACAGACAAATACCAGAAGGAATTAAGCTTGAAAGAACGATATTAGAACCATTAAAAGAAATTTCAGATTGTATAATAGATACATCTAATATGAAACCTAAAGATCTTAAAGAGGAAATAAATAAGATTTATGCAGATGGAGAAGTTAATAATAATTTAACCATTTCTGTAGTTTCATTTGGATTTAAACATGGTATTCCTTCTGATTCAGATTTAGTATTTGATGTTAGATTTTTACCTAATCCATATTATGAAGAAGAGTTAAGAAATAAAACTGGAGATGATCAAGATGTGAGGGATTATGTTATGAATTCTGATATAAGTCACCAGTTTTATGATAAATTATTAGATATGGTTAACTTTTTAGTTCCCCAGTATATTCAAGAAGGTAAACACCACTTAGTAATAAGTATAGGATGTACAGGAGGAAGACATAGATCTGTAACAATATGTAATCTTATAAGCGATGAACTTATGAAGCAGGGGTATAGAGTAGTGAAGAAGCATAGAGACTTTATGTTGAGATAGGCGGAGGCAACTATGAAATATTTAGCTTATATAATAGATATTGTGGGTATTATTACTTTGGCTTTAGGAATAATTTTCTTTATAAAAGCCAAAAAACAAATAAAAAAAGATTCTGGTAAAAAGAAAAAAGAAATTAATAAAGCCAAAGTTGTAGTTATAGGTGGTGGAACAGGCCAATCAATCTTTTTGAGAGGACTTAAGAAAATAACACCGAATATAACAGCAATAGTTACTGTTGCTGATGATGGTGGTGGTTCTGGAGTTTTAAGATCTGACTTGGGAATGTTACCACCAGGAGATATAAGGAACTGTTTGTTAGCTTTAGCCAACACAGAACCTACAATGCAGGAAGTAATGCAATATAGATTTGAAGAAGGTGGACTGAAAGGACAAAGCTTTGGAAATCTTTTTTTAGCAGCTATGAATGGACTATATGGTAACTTTGAAACAGCTGTTTATAAATTAAGTGAAATTTTTAATATAACAGGTAGAGTTTTACCAGTTACATTAGAAAGTATAGATCTTATTGCAAAATTAAAAAATGGAAATATTATAAAAGGGGAATCTAAAATTCCTAAGGAAGTAAGAAAACAAAAAAGTAAAATAGAAGAAGTATATCTTGAGCCTAAAGATGCAAAACCTTTAAGTGAGGTAATTAAATCTATTTATGAAGCAGATTATGTAATAATGGGTCCTGGAAGTTTATATACTAGTATAATGCCCAATTTACTAGTAGAAGGGGTGGTTGAAGCCATAAAGGGAACTAAAGCAGTAAAGATTTATATTCCTAATGTGATGACTCAGCCAGGAGAAACTGATGGATATGATGTACTAGAACATGTTAAAGCTATAAACAAACATACAAAAAGTAATTTAATTGATTATATTATAGCTAATAATGAAATAATACCTGATAATCAGTTTGAAAAGTACAAAAAAGACGGAGCAAATCAAGTATTATTAGATAAAAGTCAAAGAATCACGTTGAAGAACATGGGGATTAAAATAATCGAAGGAGATTTAATAGAAATTAAGAACGATTATATTAGACATCACGCAGATTCTATATGTGATATAATCAATAGTTTGGCACTAAGTCATAGTTATGACGAAGCAAGGTAAAAGAGGATTTTAAATTTTTATGTAGAAATCCTTATTATTATGTTAGTTTTAAGGAGTGAACATCGATGAGAGAAGAGATTAGTGCCGGTGGGGTAGTATTATTTGGCAATGCAATTCTTATGCTGAGGAAGTTTAATGGTGATTGGGTGTTACCAAAGGGCAAGGTAGAAGAAGGAGAAAATAACGAAGAAGCTGCATTAAGAGAAGTATCAGAGGAAACAGGAGTAAAAGCTGAAATTTTAAAATATCTTGGAGAAATACATTATACTTTTAAAGAAAATTGGGATGAAAATAAGTCCGTTCATAAAACGGTATTTTGGTATCTAATGCAATCTAGAAATATGGATACAGTACCACAGAAAGAAGAAGGATTCGTTGATGCCAAATTTATTCATATAGATAGAGTAGTTGATTTAGCAAGATATGACGATGAAAAGGAAATAATAAAAGTTGCTTTAAAAGAAATAAAAAAAAGATTAAAAAAGAGCTAGAAAAATAGGTGGTAAAAATGTCTTTTTCTACAGAAACGAAAAATGAATTATCAAGAGTAATTTCAGATAGTTTATGTTGTAAAAAAGCTGAATTATCGGGGATTGCTAAATTGGCAGGAAGTATTCAAATTGTTGGATATAAAAAAATTAATTTGAAAATTTCTACAGAATTAAATTCAGTAGCTAGGAAAGTTTTTAAAATATTAAAATCTGATTTTAATATAAATACTAATATTGTAGTTAATAAAAATCAAATGTTAAAAAGAAATAATAGCTATGTACTAACTGTAAAAAGTGAAATGGGCTCGGAATCGTTGATGAAAACCTTAGGTTTATTGGATGAAAATGAGGATTTCTTACCTTGTCATATTGTTCCATCATGGGTTTATGAAGACGAAGAATGTAAGAAAGCTTTTCTTAGAGGAGCATTTTTAGGTGGAGGTTCCATAAGTGATCCGGAAAAAAACTACCATATGGAATTTGTTGCAAGTAATGAAGAATTTGCAGAATCTCTAATGAATCTAATTAATTCTTTAGGATTTAACTCAAAAATAGTATGTAGAAAAAACTCATATGTTGTATATTTGAAGGAAAGTGAACAAATATCAGACTTATTAAGTCATATAGGAGCTTTTCAGGCTCTTTTAAGCCTTCAAAATACAAAGATATTAAAGCAAATGAGGAATAATGTAAATAGAATAGTTAATTGTGAAACGGCTAACCTTTCAAAGACAGTTAATGCGGCTGTTAGACAGGTTGAAAATATAAAATTAATTCAACAAAAGATAGGTATAAGTAAATTACCTGCAAATCTACAACAAATTGCTTTATTGAGAGTGGAAAATGAAGATTTAACATTAAAAGAATTGGGAGAATTATTAGATCCTCCAATTAGCAAATCTGGAGTAAATCACAGATTAAAAAAGATAGAAGATATAGCTAATGAATTAAGAAGTAAAGAATTTGATAGTGAGAATAAGGATAATTAATTATGAAGGGGGTTATATATAACCTCTTTTTTAATTGTAAGAAAAATGTGATAAAATAAGTTTAGAAAATTGGGAGGTGACACAATGAATAAAGATTTTATTCATCTTCATGTTCATACTGAGTACAGTTTGTTAGATGGTTTTTCTAGATTGGATAAACTAATTGACAGAGCTAAAGAACTGAATATGCAAGCTATAGCCATTACTGATCATGGCTGTATGTTTGGTGCTATAGATTTTTATAAAAAGGCAAAAGCAGCTGGGATAAAACCAATTATAGGATGTGAAGTTTATACTGCATCTCGTGGTCTGAGGGATAAAGATCCCAATTATGATAAAAAATATGGTCATTTAGTACTTCTTGCGGAGAATATGACGGGCTATAAGAATTTAATAAAACTAGTTTCTACTTCTTATGTAGAAGGTTTTTATTATAAACCGAGAGTTGATATAGAAGAGTTAAGACAACATAGTGAAGGTATAATAGCTTTGTCTGCATGTTTAGCAGGAGATGTATCTAATAATATTTTAAATAGAAATTATGAAAAGGCGAAAGAGTTTGCACTATTATATAGAGATATATTTGGAGAAGATAATTTTTATTTAGAAATACAAGATCATCATTTACCAGAACAAAAAGAAGTAAATGCTGGGTTAGTTAAATTATCTAAGGAATTAGGAATTCCTTTGGTTGCAACAAATGACTTGCACTATGTAAATAAAGAAGATGCAAAAATACATGATGTGCTTATGTGTATACAAATGGGTAAAACATTAAATGACCCAAGTAGAATGAAATTTGGTAGTGATGAATTCTATCTAAAATCAAGAGAAGAAATGGAAGAACTTTTCCCTTATGCAATAGATGCACTGGACAATACAGTAAAAATTGCACAAAGATGTAATATAGAATTTGATTTTAATACTTATCATTTACCAAGATATGATGTTCCAGAAGGTTACACAACAGAAAGTTATCTGAGAGAATTGTGCTTTACTGGATTGAAAGAAAGATATAAAGAACCAACTCAAGAAGCAATAGATAGATTAAACTATGAAATTGATGTGATTGCAAAAATGGGATATATAGAATATTTCTTAATTACTTGGGACTTTATAAATTATGCCAAAGAAAATAATATAATGGTTGGTCCAGGTAGAGGTAGTGCGGCAGGTTCAATAGTTGCATACACTTTAAGAATAACGGACATAGATCCTATTAAGTATTCATTACTTTTCGAAAGATTTTTGAATCCAGAGCGTGTATCTATGCCCGATATAGATATAGATTTTTGTTATGAGAGAAGAGAAGAAGTTATAGATTATGTTAAGAGAAAATATGGCGATGACCATGTTGCTCAAATTATAACTTTTGGAACAATGAAAGCTAAGGCTGCCATAAGAGATGTTGGTAGAGTTTTAGATATACCATATAACAAAGTTGATAAAATAGCAAAAGAAATACCTTTTGATTTAGGTATGACAATAGATAAAGCTTTGGAAGTAAATCCTGCACTGAGAGAATTATATGAGACAGATAGTGAAACGAAAGAAGTAATTGATATTTCGAAACAAATGGAAGGTATGCTTAGACATGCATCAACACATGCTGCAGGGGTAGTTATTTCTAAGGATCCAGTAGATGAGTATGTTCCACTTTATAAACATCAAGAATCTATAAGTACCCAGTTTACAATGACTACTCTAGAAGAGTTAGGTCTTTTAAAAATGGACTTTTTAGGACTGAGAACTCTTACAGTTATAAGAGATGCACTTGATTTAATAGAAAAAAAATATGGTAAGAGAATAGACTTTTCTTCTATGGATTATGACGACCCAAAGGTTTATGAGTTACTTTCTTCAGGAAACACCTTAGGAGTATTCCAGTTGGAGAGTGCTGGAATGAGAAGTTTCATGAAACAACTTAAACCAAGTAATTTTGAAGATATAGTTGCGGGAATATCTTTATACAGACCAGGGCCAATGGATTCTATACCGACTTATATAGAAAATAAACATAATCCAGAGAAAATAACTTATATTCATGAAAAGTTAAGACCTATAATGGAAGTTTCTTATGGATGCTTAGTTTACCAAGAACAAGTTATGCAGGTTGTTAGAGACTTAGCTGGATATAGTTATGGACGTAGTGACGTGGTTAGAAGAGCCATGGGTAAAAAGAAAATGGATGTAATGGAACAAGAAAGACAATATTTCATACACGGTAAATTAGATGATAAAGGTAATATTGAAATACCAGGATGTGTTAGAAATGGTGTTCCAGAAGATATAGCTAATAAAATATTTGATGATATGATCGACTTCGCAAAATACGCATTAAAAAATTAATTATTCCAAAAAATAATTGTGATAGTAAATATAATTAGAAAGGTAAAATTATGAATTATATAGGGAAAAGCTATTTGCAATTAAATAAAGAAGAAAAATGGGATAATTTAATAAGTGCCATTATGTAGAAATATATAATGAAAACAGGGTTAATTGCTGGGAAACCTCATAACACTTAGTTACTAACTTATAGTAGAAATATATATAAGGGCGAAGGGTAATGCCTTAGAGATAGTAAAAATA
>JALFMW010000246.1 GCA_022782605.1 Clostridium sp.
GATAGCCTAACTACTATTCAACAAGACGTCGGCCACATAAAACATGATATAACTGTTATCAACACGAAATTAAACAAATGAGTTTACTCTAAAGAACATTTTTATTAGGCCTATGATATTATTTTTTTAATTCTATTGACAACAAAAGTGGAAATGCATAGAATATATCAATAGGTCTAATAAAAATATTAGACGATAAAAATACGATATATATTTAGAAGGAGATAAAAAATATGGTATTAATGGAGAAGGGGATAAAAAGTAGTACCCCCGCCAACGCAAATTTGCTTAAAGCCAAAAAGGCAAAGAATGATGAATTCTATACTCGTTATGAGGATATTGAAGTTGAGGTTATGGAGTATAAAGAACAATTTCAAGATAAAATTGTATATTTACCTTGTGATAGCCTTAAAAGTGAATTTTGGTCATTCTTTATTAATAATTTTTAGTCATTTGGCCTTAAAAAGTTAATCGCCACTCATTATGAAAAAGATGGATAGTCCTATAAAATTTGGACTAATGATGGCAATAACATCATTTAGGAAGACCTAATAGGCGATGGTGATTTCCGCAGCCAAGAGTGTATTGAAATTCTCGATGAATGTGATATAATATGCACCAATCCCCCATTTAGCCTATTTAGAGAATTTGTAGATACTATTATGAGTCATAATAAATTATGTTTAATTATCGGTAATCAGAATGCAATTGTGTGTAAGGGAATTTTCCCATTAATTAAAGATAATAAATTATGGACGGGTTATAATATGGTAAAAGAATTTAATCAACCAGATGGAAGCATTAAAAAATTTGGTAATATCTGTTGGTTTACTAATATGAAGGTTAATAAATGTATAGAAAAGCTTGTATTAACTAAGACATATAACCCAATTGATTATCCAAAATATGATAATTATGATGCTATTGAGGTTGGTAGAGTCGCCAATATTCCAAAAGACTATGATGGTGTAATGGGCGTGCCTATTACGTTTTTATTTAAGTATAATCCCGATTAGTTTGAGATTTTGGGAAATAGCCGTTATCATGATGATGTATCTAATGATATTAATTTTATTAATGGTAAAAAGAAATATTTTCGTGTTTTAATTCGTCGTAAGAAATAAAAATAATTAAATTTGCCACGATTTTTTTATTTTACTATCATTTACTCATACAATTAATTTTTCATTAGAAATATTGTATCAAGAATTAGCCCAATAGTAATAGAAAATAGTAGCGGCCCCAAAAAATGGGGCGTTCCCCCATACTATTTTATATAGTGGCGGCGGCAAGGTTAGTAGCCGCCAATAGACAGATTAACAATATTGTAATAAAATTTTTAGGTCAAAGTAAGTTAAAGTATTAATTCTAATTTTCTATATATATTGAGAAGGTTAGTATTTTTCCTCTTTTAATAATTAGGGTTAGGTTTCGCCATAGACCTAACCCAACCTTTGGCGGCGACCTAATGGCATTGCCCCAAGGGAAAATTTGACATATATTAAAATTTTTTATATAATATATATATAAGGTCAATAAGTTAGTTTTATCAAGCATTTTACGCTTTCCTTTCCTTTACTCATATATAGGGATAGTTGGCTGTGGCTATCCCTATATTTTTTAAACTAGTAAAATATACAATGTATAATTAGCCAAGGAGGTTGTTAAGATGGCAACAAAAATAGAAGTATTATCAATTAAGGTTTCCACAGAGGAAAAAGAATTTATTAAGAGAGAGGCAGAACGTTAGGACGTTAGTGTTTCTAAATTACTATATAGAGTAATTAAGAAAGAGTTTTTTGATAAGGAGGTCGCCCCAAATGAGTAAAGATTATGTTGTATTTAGTAAGCATTTGGCGAAGAAGCTAGTTAATGCGGGATTTGTTCTAAAAAGAAAAGTGCCTAATAAATTTTCACCTGAATATAAGGTCTATTATTTTTAGAATGATGAAAATATCCAAGAATTCATAAATAAAATTACCAAAAGTAATTCATAACACCACAACTTTTCCATTGATATAAGAGTATAAGTATATTAATGGAAAAGAGTTGGTGTTATAAATTAAAATTAATATTTTAATCTGGGAGGTATTAAACCTTGAAATAGTTAGAACTCAAATTTTACACTCGGTAGGAAATAGCCGAGATATTAGGACTTGATATTAATGATAGTTCACATTTTAAAAGAAATATTGAGAAATTATTAAATGCTTGGGGATATGAATATAAGTATTTTCCTCGTAAAGGTGTTGAGATTCTCAAAAAGCCAACGTCGCCACAGGAAAGATTAATTGAGATTATGATTAGAGAATACGGCATTGACGTTCGAGTAGATATTAAAGCATTTGCTTGTTTTATTTACGCATTCTCAGATATAGAGGGTTTTGAATCAATGCCTTGGAAAATCAGGTGTGAAATTATGTCGGCGGCATATGGAATTAATGTTTGTGAAAGAACATTGCGTAATTGGTGTGATAAATTAATTAGGACCGGAACAATTGAAAAAGGTAATAATGAAAAGACATATTGGAGAACCATTAGAATCAATGGTGAAAGTTTTAGAGATTTAGTTAGCGGCAATGAAGAATTAGAACGTAAAATGCGTAGTTATTGGGCTGAACGTAGTGAACTATTAAAAAAATATAGTTGGAATGAAACGTTTAGTATTTTATGGAACAAATATCATTGTTGTTATTATTCATGCAAAAAATTTGTCCTATCAGCATTTGATGCTATTGGGCAATTTCAAGAAGTATATGAATTAATCGAGGCAGTAATGGCCGAATTATAATAGGCCGCCCCTGCGGCGGGGGCGGCCAATAAAGAAAAGGAGATTGTATTATGACCAAAAGAGAAAGAATAAAGAAGTATATTGAATTGCGTAAGCGTTATTTAGAGATGGATGATGTATTTAGTGAGTCAATTAATAATTTTATTGAAGATATATTTGATATAAGTATTGCGGATATGGATATTGATAAACATTTAATTGATGATTATATTTGTGATGGTTATATCTATATATTACATGAAACATGGGGCGAAATTAAAATTACTAACATAGAAGATGTTTTAAATATAGTTGAGGGAAAAATTTGACAAATAAAAAATTTTTTGATATAATAATATTGTAAGTAATGAAGAAACAAAAAAAAAAAAAAAAAAAAATAATAATAATAATTTTCGTATCAATATTTCATTATTTACAAAAAAAAATAATACGGAATCTTTTCCTATGCCCAAGAGTGATAATTGATTTTGAATAGAAAGTCGTCCTATTCTATAATTAATTATAAAACCTATACCTTGGCCATATGGCCAATACAAGAAAACTGAATATTATTTTTAACTGTTATTTTAGCATAACAGATCTACGTAATCCTTAAATTATTCATACGCCAAATTTCATAGTGATAGGAACTAATGGAGTCGCTAACCATTAGTTCCTATTTCTATATACAATTATAATTAAGTGGCGACGCCAGGGTATGAGTTCCCAAACCGGAGGTCGCCATTTTTTATTGTCCCTTTTGGACAACGTAGGATAATTAATTATCCGTTATTTTTAAGATAATATGGCGGGGGTAATAAGATTTTAGTTATTGCCGCCGTAGCTAAATTTTTTAAGGAGGTATTTACTATGTTAAATACGAACGAACTTTTATTCATCAATGCTTGTGCCATATAGGGAATTAATCACCACGAGTCGCCAGAAAATGAAACATCAAGGATATTAACTCGGTATCTGATGTAGGTTGTAATGGGGGAAGACTATACATTTTCTGAGAATGTATGCCGAGATTTCATTTAGACGGAAATGGCGAATAGGGGTATAGAATCATGGCAACTATAACTATATTTAAAGATTTATTGGCGAAGGGGCATAAGGGGGAAGCCCTAGTCGCCAATTTATTTTAGACATTAGGATATAAGGTGTAGAATGTTTCTAAGGATTAGGTCTATTTTTCTAAAGATATAGACCTAATCGCCACTAAAGGAGACGAATAGTTATTATTAGAAGTTAAGGCCGATAGTAGGGTCGCCGCCACTAATAATGTAGTTATCGAGACTATTGGAAATATAGCGGCCGCCAAAAAAGGTTGGATATATTATACCTAGGCCACTAATATATGTTTCGTCGATATGGTTAATTTCATTGTCCATGTGGTTCGCACATCTGAATTACTAGAGTTATTAAGGCGGGGGAATTATAGAACGATTATTAGACCCTAGTTAGAGGACGGGGAATACTATAAAGAGGCCGAATTGGCATTGGTACATTTGAATGAATTAAGTAAGTGTTAGCATTACAATAAAATTAATATTAGGGAGATTAGTTAAGGTGAAGAAGTATTTATGTATATACTCATTAAATCAAATGGCATATCTCATGCTATTGGGTTTTCATTTGGAATTAGTGAGTGATAATAATAAATTGTGGTATGGGATTATAGAGTCAGACCCCAGGGTTTTAGAGGCCATAAGCAAATGGCGGGACCCAGGTTTGTGTGTCCCTATACACGAGTATTTGAATATGTATAAGGAACTAAGGGAGAA
>JALFMW010000296.1 GCA_022782605.1 Clostridium sp.
TAAAACATATGGAAAAGTTGTTTATTTAACTATAGATGATGGTCCATCAGAATATACAGATGAAATTATAAAGATACTTAATAAAAATAATGTAAAGGCAACATTTTTCATGATAAATGGTAATATGCAAGCATATCCAGAGCAAGTTAAAAATATTGTTGAAAATGGAAATACAGCAGGATTTCACAGTGTAAGTCATGATATTCACAAACTATATGTTTCAAAAACATCAGCAAAAGAAGAATTTGATACAAACCAAGCTACATTCAAAAAAATAACTGGTCAGACAAGTAAAGTTATTAGACTACCTTTTGGTAGTAAACCATATACACCTAGAGCATCATACAATGCACTTGTGGATTCAGGATATAAGTTATGGGATTGGACTTTAGATACAGAAGATTGGAGATCAACATCTTCACAAATAATGGAAAATGTTAAAAAGTACTCTTCAGGATCTGATAATGTGGTTTTATTAATGCATGAAAGAAAGCAAACTGTTGAAATATTAGACGAAATGATAAAATATTTAAAAAGTGAAGGATTTGAAATTCTGCCAATAAAACAAAGTGATGAAGCAAGAAATTATTGGAATGGTAAATTATTCAGTGAAGAAAACTAATGGGGGTAAAAAATTGAGAAAAATAGTTCTTATGGGATTAGTAGCATTAATTTCAATAAATATGGTAGCATGTAATAAAAGTACTGTGGCGAAAATTAATGATGTGAAAATTAGTAAAGATGAATATAAAAAGACAGAAGACTTTCTATATGCAACTGGCACTATAGAAAGTAAAGATAAAAGTAATCAAGTTAATAGTGATATTTTGTCATTTATAATTGATAATGAAGTGGTTTATCAAGCAGCACAAGAAGAAGGAATAAAAGTTAAGGACTTTGAAGTAAATGAAAAGTTTAATAATATAAAAGAAACTATAGATGAAAACCCTGCTTATAAAGAAAAATTAAAAGAAGCAGGTATTAACGAAGAGTTTTTAAAAAAACAAGTTAAAAAAGATTTAGTTGTCTCTAAGTATAAAGAAAACTTTCTAAAAGATATAAAGATAAGTGATAAGGAAATAAAATCATATTATGAAAGTCATAAAGATGAATTTAAAATACAAGAAGTTAGAGCTAGTCAAATATTAATATCAACGCTAGATGATGACAATAAGCAAGTAAGCAAAGAAGAAAAAGAAAAATTAAAAACAAAGGCTGAAAAATTACTCAATAAAGTTAATAATGGTGAAGATTTTAATAAACTTGCTAAGAAATACTCTGATGATAAAAACTCAGGAAAAGATGGTGGAGACTTAGGATTCTTTTCCAAAGAAGATAAAAATATAGATTTTACAAAGGAAGTATTTAAGTTAGATAAAGAAAAAAATGCAGCTTTAATAGAAACGTCTTATGGTTATCATATAGTAAAAATCACCGATAAAAGAATAGTAACAAAATCACTAGAAGATAGCAAAGATGATATAAAATATAGAATATTAAATGAAAAATATTCAAAACAAATTGATTCATTATATAAAAAAGGAAAAATAACAATCACTTAAAAGTGGTTGTTTTTTTGTATGAAATTTAGTTAAATTGCAATAATTTATAACAAATAAGAAATATTACCATAATTGGTGATACAATAATATAAAATAAATTAATCATAGGAGGGGTAATTTATGTATCCAACAAGAGAAGAAGCGTGGAATATATTAAAGGAGTATAATCAAGATGAACATTTAATAAATCATGCCCTTGCAGTAGAAGGTGTAATGAGATATTTTGCTACTCTTTACAATGAAGATCCTGAAAAATGGGGAATAACAGGACTATTACATGATTTAGATTATGAAAAATACCCTAAGGAACATTGTAAAAAAGTAGTTGAAATAATGAAAGAAAAAAATTTAGATGATGAATTAATTCACTCTGTAGTCAGCCATGGTTATGGTTTAGTAACTGATGTTAAACCTGAAAGTAATATGGAGAAAGTATTATATACTATTGATGAATTAACTGGTTTGATAAATGCAACTTGTTTAATGCGACCATCCAAAAGTGTGTTGGATTTAACTACAAAATCAGTTAAGAAAAAATTTAAATCAAGTGGTTTTGCAGCAGGTGTAAATAGAGATGTTATAAAAAATGGATGTGAAATGCTTGATAAACCATTAGAAGAAGTTATAGAGAAAACTATAGAAGGTATGAAAACAGTGGCAGCAGAAATAGGTCTTGAGGGAGCTGTATAAAAGAAATAATTAAATAAAGGTAATCAATAAATCTATTAATTTTATAAATATTTTTATTGATTACCTTTAGTTATTATTCTGGCATGATGAATGGGAAAATATCAATGTTATTGATGGAACACTTGATTATAAATGTAGAAAATTAGTTGAAAGAACTGAAAGAATTAGAAATAAAAAGTTTGATAAATGGATTCAAAGTAAATTTGTGCCAGTATTCGATGAAAATGGTAATATTATTAAAAAAATTGGTATTATAAGTGATATAACAAAAACAAAAGAACTTGAAGAAAGATTAGAATCTCTAAGAATTGACTTTTTTGCTAATTTGTCACATGAGATAAGAACACCTATAACATTAATATTAAGTTGTATTCAAATTTTAAATATTAAAATTGATAATATGGAAGAAAAGGATATAAAATGTGAAGATGATATTAAAATAAGTGTTAAAGATAATGGAATAGGAATACCAAAGGATAAGCAAAATAGGGTTTTTGAGCGATTTGGTCAAGTGAAAAATAAAATGAAGACTGAATCAGAAGGAAGTGGAATAGGTTTATTTTTAGTTAAACATTTAGTTGAATTAAATGGAGGAAAAATAGACTTAAATAGTGAACTTGGAAAAGGCAGTGAATTTATAATTACCCTACCTAATAAAACTGTAAAGCAGAAAGAAGGAGAATTAATTTTAAATAAAGTAGAAAATAAAATAGATACAATGAATATTGAATTTTCAGATATATACATATAGAAATTTTAAAACTAGAAGAGAAATGGTATTGTACAGGATGCAATGCCTTTTTTAGTTGTTAATATAAGGCTTTGTTTTAGATCAATGTTAAAAATGATATAATAAAAAATAAGTACGCAATTGTTA
>JALFMW010000306.1 GCA_022782605.1 Clostridium sp.
TAATCTTTGATTTTCTAATGGTGTTAATTTATTCATAATCTAATTCCTCCATCTCCTCAGTTCCAAACTTATATTCACAATTATTACATCTAAAATCATCTTGTTTCGCATTTAATGTATTGCGAAATACTATCAATAAGAGTAAATTCTTATTTGACTTGGATATTCTTCTATGCCTTTTGCATATCTGCTTTCACCTACACTTGAATTATCCTCTCTGTCTATTTCTATTACTATGTCTAAGTCTTTTAATTGTTCATAATCATATTCTTTAAGTACGTTAAAAAGTTCCCAAGCATTAATCATATTTTATCTCCTTCTAACTCGCAATATTAATAAATTATTCATTATTTATTAAAATACTTGTTTTAACAATCAATATCTATTTCAATTTTAATATCAAATTCATATCCTTCTTCAATTAACTCCATTATAGCAATCCATATTTTTGGATTTATTTCTGATAATTTCATAAGTAGCACTCCTTCTAACTCTCAATATAATCAAATTGTTCATTATTTCACTCCATAATACTCTGGATATTCGTGATATGGACAACAACCTTTAGCACCTAAAATTATAAGACTAGGATTATTTAAAGCAGCTGACAATGTACAAGTCCTCACTTCATCTCTCTCTTTATCTTTAATTACATTTTTACAATTTAGACATTGATTCTTCATTCTTATTTCCTCCATATAGTTTTGAATTATTCACTAATCTCATTTTTAAAATCTTCCTCTAGTTTAATACCTAAACCACAAACCATATCAAAAACTTTGGTTAAACTATTTACTGCTGGAGTATTTATCATTGTCCAACGCTCTCCACCAGGACTAAAATTATATTTTATTATCTCATCATATAAATGTTTTGCTATTTCAGTTAATTCACTATAAATATCTTCTTTATTCAAAATACCGCCCTCTCGCAATAACTTCTTTTTTAATACTCAACAATTGGTTTATCTATGCTTACACCAGCATTTAATAAATTCATGTAGTCATTAGGTGTTAAATCTATGATAATATGTTTATGTTCGTTCCATACGCCATAACTATCATGTTTCCCAAAACTTATTCGCAACTTATACTTAATGTAATTAATGTTTTTACACTCAAAAACTGATAGTAAATACATATAATTCCTCCTAAAATGTTTATTTTAATTACATTCTTTCTTTAAAAAAGGTGCTTTCTTAGGACAAAGTACACTTTCATCACATTTAGTACAATCAAATCTATGATATCCCATTTCTTCCATTTCTTTATCATATAGATAATTCATGTCATTGCCACACACCCAACATTCTATTGATTTAAACATATATCCACCTCACAATATAACTATAGTTCTATTCCTTCTATTTCTGCTCTTAACCTAAGTATACCCATATAACCTTGCATAAATATAACTTGATTTTCTAATGTTTCTTTCGAGCATTTCGGTTTAAAATCCAACATATTATTCTCCCATTTAATTAGCATACCTGTTAACGCATCAAGCCTAAGTAATAATTGATAATATTCTGCTCTAAATCTTTCCTTATAATCTGAACTTCCCATCATTTCAACAGTATCTTTTAATTCCATAACTATTACCTCTCTCTTTCTTTATTTATTTTTTTTAACCCAAATATATTTATATTATATTATATATTTGGGTTTTTGTCAAATATTTTATATTTTAGCTACACTTATAACATTATTATTTTTAATTAACATATTACCAATAGATGCTTTTCCAAGAACTGGCATGTCTTTAGCTGCGATACAAATAGATGTAGTATCACCTACTATAAGGATAGAGTCTTTATCCTCTACTAAACAAGAGGACACTAAAACTCCAGTAGAAGCTGTTGGTTTATAACATATAGTTCCCTTTCCATCTCTACCTTGAACTGGGAAGTCCTTTAATTGAACTCTCTTACCAAGACCAAGAGAAGTGAATAACGCTACTTCATCTGTTAGTTTAGTTATAGGTAAAGCCGCAACAACTTTATCTCCTTCTGCTAATTTCATTCCTCTAACGCCCACAGCAGTTCTTCCAACAGGATTTATAGCTTTTGTTTCAAATCTTATAGACATTCCATTTTGAGATACTAACAGAATTTGTTCTTCGTTCATGAAAACTATGTCTGCTATTGCGTCATCATCTTTAAGACCTACTGCTGCTATACCACTTTTCTTAGCACTAGCATACTCTTCTATTTTAGTCTTTTTAATATATCCTTGTTCAGATATAGATACTACAAATTTAGCATCAGATTTTCTCTTCATAGAAGTAATAGCTACAACTCTATCATGGTCTTCCATCTTAACTAAAGTATGTGCTGATACCCCTCTTGACGCATTTGTCCCTGTTGGCACTTGGTCTACTACTAGCTTATACATCTTTCCAAGAGCAGTAAATATCATTAAATTGTCTACTGTGTTAGTTTTAATTACGTCCATAACTATATCATCATGGTTTTTAACTCCAACACCATTTCTATTTTGTACTTTATAAGATTTCGCAGGAATCTTCTTTAATGAGCCAGATTTAGATACAACTACAACTACATCTTCTGGTTGTACAAATTGTATATCTTTTTCATCCGCATTGATTACAACATTTGTAATGTCAGTTCTTCTAGCGTCTCCATGCTGTTGTTTTATTACTTCTAATTCCCCTATTAAAACTCTATCCAATTCTAGTCTATCAGATAAAATCTTTCTTAATCCTTCCGCCTGAGCAAGTAGTTCCTTGTTTTCATTTTCAAGTTCTATCTTTTCAAGCCCAGTTAATGCTCTTAATTTCATATCTATTATGGCTTTTGCTTGTATTTGAGTTAAACTATATTTAGTCATTAATGAATTTGTAGCAGTTGTCGTGTTAGGAGAACTCTTAATTATAGCTATAACATTGTCTATATCCTCTAAAGCCTTTAATAAACCTTCTAAAATATGAAGTCTATCATCTATCTTTTTAAGGTCGAACTTAGTTCTTCTTTCTATTACCTCTCTTTGATGGTCGATATAAGCAGAAATCATTTCTTTAAGAGATACTTGTCTAGGTTCTCCATTAATAAGACACACTTGATTGATAGAGAATGTATCTTCTAATCTTGTATGTTTAAATAATTGATTAGCAACTACGTCTGGATTTACGTCTTTCTTTAATTCTATTTCTATTCTCATACCAAGTTTATTAGAAGAGTCTCTTACATCCGCGATTCCTTCTATCTTCTTTTCTTCACATAATTTAACTATGCTTGAAATTAGTGCTTCTTTTGCTACTCCAAAAGGTATTTCATAGAAAACAACCATTTCTCTATTTCTATTCACTTTTTCAACTTTATACTTACCTCTTACTCTTACTCTACCATTACCAGTTTTATACGCATTTATTAACTCTCTTTGATTAATTATAGTACCACCAGTAGGGAAGTCTGGAGCTATAAGTATTTTATGAAGTTCTTCAACGGTTATATTTTCATTCTTGATTTGTGCTACTATTGCGTCTATTGCTTCAACAATATTATGAGGAGCAAAAGAACATGCCATAGCAACACCTATACCAGTTGTACCGTTTATTAATAGATTAGGAACTCTTGAAGGAAGAACAACAGGCTCTAATTCATCTTCTGAGAAGTTTGGCTTCATATCTACAACATCTTTCTTAATGTCAGAAAGCATATCTAAAGTTATTTTCTTCATTCTAGCCTCTGTATATCTCATTGCCGCTGAGCCATCACCATCAATAGAACCAAAATTACCTTGACCATCAATTAATGGGTATCTTAATGACCACTCTTGAGCCATTCTTACCATAGCATCATAAAC